>JBOHOM010000142.1:0-5613 GCA_050731075.1 Nitrospiraceae bacterium | reverse complement strand
GGACCCCCTCTGGTTGCTTGTGCCCGGCGTGTTGGGGGTCACACTCATCCAGAGCGGGTTGACCGGCTTCTGCCCGCTGTATTTCACGTTGGATCGAATCTACTCCCCCAAAGGAACGACAGAAGCCGCCAGGTCCGGCGTGAAGTAAGTACAAGGGTTGGGTCTGTCATCGCATCGACGGCGAGCGGGGCGGTGCGGGGGACGTGGACGGATTGTGCTGTTCTTGTGGGAGCTACTTGGGGCGCCTGAATCGGTCTTTGACTTCGGCTAAAGAGCGGGTAGGTTGCTTGCGACGTCCATGAATGAGTTTCCAGAACTTAGGGTCAGTCTGAAGCACCACAGACTCCCAGTCTTGTTTGTCCACCCCGACGAGAACGGCGGCGGGTTGGCCGTTTCGAGTAATGACCACACGGTCCTTTTGGGACTGGGTCACAACCTGGCTGGCCTTTTTCTGAAGATCTTGAACCGTCGCTCTTTTCATAAAATCTCTTCCGTCGTTCGTTCAGCCGGCTTCTTCCGAATAGCACGAATATACACCACCTGTTCCTCTTCGTCCACGTCGTAGAAGACCCTGTAGTCACCCACTCTTAATTCCCAGACGGGAGGTTCGGCTGTCCAAGGAGGAACGAGCCCGATTCATAGTTTCCGGTTGCGTGAAAGCCTCGTGGGCTCTGCTGAGAGCTGTCGCTCAATCGCCTCAAGTATGGTTCCACGATGGAATGCCGACAGTGTTTTGAGGTCATTTTCTGTGCCTCTCGCAAGCCGGATTTCATACACGCGCGTATCCTGGCATAGACCTCCCAGGCTGTCAATTTACCGCAGTGAGTAGGAAGTACAAAGCTCGGCGGGGCGCGCGGCATATCCTATCTGTCTGTCACTTCGGATGATGAAGAAGTCCGGGGCATGCTCAATCTTGATTTCTTGAATCGCCATGTGGTGGTGACGGGTGGTACTGGTGCGCTCGGCACGGCCGTGGTCCAGATGCTCGTGGATGCCGGGGCCGTGTGCCATATTCCGGCCCATGCTCGGCCGGACCCGGCCCGGTTTCCCCTGGCCAAGCACGAGCGTGTTCGCGTCACGGCGGGTATCGATCTGACGGACGAACACGCCGTGGCGGGTTTCTACTCGTCTCTTCCATCACTCTGGGCGTCGGTGCATACAGCCGGCGCCTTCAGCGCAGCCCCGATCACCGAGACGACGCTGGCCATGTGGAAGCATATGGTCGATACGAATTCGCTGACCTGCTTTCTGTGCTGTCGCGAAGCGGTGCGGAAGATCCGCGCCTCGGGCGGAGCTGGACGAATCGTGAATGTCGCGGCAAAACCCGCACTGGTTCCCACGGGCGGACTGTCCGCTTATGCAGCCAGCAAGGCGGCCGTTGCGTCGCTGACACTCAGTCTCTCGGAGGAACTGGCTGCAGAGAACATCTGGGTGAACGCGGTCGTTCCGTCAGTCATGGACACGCCTGCCAACCGCCAGGCCATGCCCAAGGCCATTTTTGCTAAGTGGCCGAAAGTGGAGGAAGTCGCGGCGACGATCGCGTTTCTGGCCTCCCCGCAGAACTCGAGCTCACGCGGAGCCCTGATCCCCGTTTACGGCCGAAGCTGATTGAGGGTCGGAGTTCAGGATCGAAGCGGAGCGACGGTGTCACGCGCGGGGTGGTTGGAAGGTGACGGTGGCAGGGTTACTCCAGCGGTTTCGCGATCGCTTTTCGCAGCCGCGCAGTGTTCCCGAACTTCTTCCTGAACTCGGCGGAGGCGCTGGAGTAGTGGTCGAGTATCTGGGCCTTGGTGACCTCGTTGAATTCATCCCGATAGAGCCGCAACGTCCCCACGTAGACCGCCTTGTCTGTGGGCTTGAGGTCGAACTCGACCCCGGGAACGAGAATCTCATTGACATCCTCGACCACTTGTCGCTTGGTGACCTTGGTCGTGACGCGCTTCGTGGTGATCGTGCCCATCACGACGAAGCGCTTGTCCTGCGGAATCCTGTAGAAAAACGTCTCGCCGAGCCGGGGGTTGATGACTTCCCAGGTTTCCTCTGCGGCGTTGCGCTCGTTGGCCAAATGGAGGACAGCGCGGTCGCGCAGCTTCCCCGCGATATCAAGCGGGTCGAACGTGCCCAGTCTGAGCCGTTGTTCGCCGGATTGGAGCGGCGGGATCAGCTCCACCTGTCCGACGACCATCACCGTTCCCGACGAGATCTCGTTCAAGCTGGTGACCTCCGGGTGAATCGTCCCGCAACCGGCGATTAGGCTAGCCGCCAACCATAGACACCCTCTAGCTAACCGGGCTGCTACTGGACGCATGGAGTTTCCCCTCACAGTTCGGCCAGTCGTTTCTTCGCCCAGGCGATCTGCCGAGTGTAGATCTTCATGTCACTGTCGGATTCCAGCAGCGTAATCAACCGTTTCAGAACTTCCTTTTCGGAGGGCTCCTTGATCGGTTTCATTTGGAACTTGTCTGCCTTGAACAGCCCGCCGGGGCGGTCGATGTATTTGTAAGCCCCAAGGAAGTAGATGCCGGGCTTATGGATCCTGATCGCCGATTCATTCCGGCCTCGCGTGCCGAAGTTGTACTCGTAGCGGCCGCGGCTGAAGATGCCACCGTCTCCGCCGAATTTCTCGACTTGATATGACCCCGACGCGATACCGATATGGAAGATCACCCCATCGCGAGCGTCCATGGTATACCAAACCGACTCCTTTTCTCCGTAGCGCTTGAGGGATGCCCACTCGAGATCCGACGGTGCGTCGGCCATGTCGAAGTATCCGAACACCAACGAAACGGACTCGTCCTTCGGATCGATTGGTGTCCCCGCGCAACCGCCCAGGACAAGCGCCAACCACAGCCAGGCAGCCATTGGAGCCAGGGCCCGGAACGGGTGAAACCAAGCTAAAGGCATGGGTGATCCTCCCTTGTGCAATGTGTTGTCCCTCAAGGCTAGCAAAGTTTTCGCATTTTGCAAGCTGTGGCGGGTATTTTGCCCATTGGGCCATGGAGCTCTAGCCGGCGCACGACGGGAAGACCGCTGTGCGGGGCGCGACGAGCCCTATCGGGGCAGGGATTATTGTGGACGAAAAGGGGTCTAGGTGAGCTACCAGGACGAGAAAAACCGCTCCTCTTCTTCTGTGGTTCCCTCCAAGGCGGTTCTTCCCTCCGGCATCGGCGGGAGATAGGGCTCAAAGACGAGGGAGGGGAATGACGGGTCGCCCAAGGCGATCGATCGGAAGAAACAACACGGAAAGGAAAACACGGGGAGCAGGGAGGAAAACCCCGGCGGAAAGAGGTCGGCGGAAATGACAACTCCGGCAAAGGGGCGCGCCGCCTGGGGAAAGATGGCCCGGACCAGCGACTCCTCTTCTTTCAACCACGCCAGATCAAGCAGGGCAGCCAGTAGGACCTCTGAAGGCGTTGCCCCCACACGGATCGCGTAGACCGTGTCCGCGTCGAAGCCGATGACCACCCCGCGGCTCCCGACGCGCTGACCGATAATGTTTACACCAGGGATCGCCGCCTTTCCCCGCAGCAGAAGATCCAGCACAAGTGAAGGACTGAGTGATCCCGCCTTAAGAAGTTCCAAGGAAGTACGGTTCCGCCGGAGGATCCAACGTGAGGCTGACGATCTCCTTGGCGCACCTTGGAGCGGTTGTCCCGAAATTCAGGGGGCGCAGCCTGAGAAAGACGCACAGTCCCAGCAGGAAACGATCCAGAACGGCGGCGGCTGCCTCGCCCTCCCCGGCCGCGAAAAGCCCGAGGGGGACATCCCGTCGATTGACCAGAACCCGTTTGGCGGATCGATATGCGCCAATTGCCTCTCCCCTTTCTCCGGGGAGGAGAAGGACAAGAAGGTTGAGCAAGGGGAGCAGCCGAGGTAGCGACGGGATGTCCGGGTGCAGGAGAAACAGGAGAAGGTCCGAGGCACGCTCCTCGCGCCCAAGCTGGTCATTACAGGTCTTCCATTCGGTCAGCGGTCCCTCACGAAACCCTTCCGGCCGGATGACGATGACCTCCGCTCCATCCCGCTGGTAGTCACTGCGGAGGAGCAGAACCCGTTTTCGCTCACGCTCCAGGCTGGCTGCGATGTCCGTGCCTGCCCGATGCAAACTCGGACCCAAGCGGAGCAGGCCAATCCTCGGTGGGGGAATCACAGAGAGGAAATACGAGCCGATCGCCTGCACCCCTTTCCCCCCAGCCTCAGGCGACATGTGCAACCTGTGGCCGCTCTTCGACCTCACAAAGGGAGTCGAAGCCCTCCACGGCGGACTGGACTCGGTGTGGATTGTTGGCGTCCTCCACCCAGACTCCGTCAACCACCCACCGATAGCGATACCGCCCGGGGGGAAGCTGGACGAATTTAATCGTTCGCTGCTCGTCGGGGATCGACACGACTCTCCGATCGGGAACCCACTCGTTGAATTCCCCCGCGATGGTGACCTCCTCCCCGTCGCTCCGAGGTCTCCAGAAAAACACTCCTTCAGCCGTTTGAATCGGTTCCTTCCCAAAGGGGCATTCCCCGATCCCCGACAGCTCTTCGGCAATCACCTCATCCGCCAGATGCTCGAAGTCCTCTGCGCCGATGGATCCCGGCGCGTGCGAGGTGACCGGCTTTCCGCAGGCCGCCGCCTCGCGGAGCCGGACCGTCTGCCGGATAATCGTCTGATAGCGCGCTTTCATCTCTGACTCGAGATGCCTCAGGACCTCGTGGGCAAACCGCGTCCGAAGGTCGAGCATGACCAGAAGCGCCTTCAGCGACAGCGCATGCCGCCCTTCGAGTCGGAGGAGCTCGACCATTTCCAGCAAGCGTCCCAACCCATGAATCGAAAGAAACGACGGATCGATCGGAACGATCGCCTCGTCGGCCGCCCGCAGCGCATTGAAGGTGAGAAGACCCAGGCTCGGTGGAGAATCGACCACGACATAATCATACCGCTTCGGGATTCTTCGCAAGGATTCCAGCAGCCGATGCTCTTTTCGTGGAATCCCGCTCAAGAACTGCTCCGCGGCCGCCAGGGGGATCGAGGAGGGGAGTACGTCCAGTCCGGGGAAGTGGTTCTGCCGAATTGCCTCGTGAATCGAGAGAGTCCCGCGCAGGACCTCGTACATGGTCGCCGGGCAATCGGCGGGAGGAAGTCCCAAGGCGTCGGTGGCGTGCGCCTGAGGATCAAGATCGATGAAGAGGACCCGGCGTCCTCGTGCCGCAAGGACCGCCGAGAGATTGACTGCGGCTGTGGTCTTGCCGCATCCCCCTTTTTGATTGGTCACCGCTATGATACGCATACCCGACCTCCTCCTAAATTGAAGAATAGGAAAAGTCCGGGAACGTATGACTGCGTTACGGTCGTCGGCCTTATATACTATATCTAGGGGGCTTGTCAAGTCTAAACTCCAACATCTTGGGTAGCCATGGAAAACGAGGCGTCTTCATGAGTCGCCGGGCTACATCGCGAGCTGGAGGGAAAATTGGGGTCACTTATGAAAAAGTCTGTCAAGAGGGCCATGGGCAAGATCAAATCGTGAAATCACACATCGCGGAGCGAGGCGGGTCGCGCAGCGGCTCGGTTTTGCAGTACGGTCGGGCTTCCTCGTGGATGTTGACTCCGCCCCTCTCAAG
>JBOHOM010000141.1:0-4216 GCA_050731075.1 Nitrospiraceae bacterium | reverse complement strand
ATCACCACCACATGCTTCTGCCGCGCAATCTTCGCGATGGCCTCGGTGGTCGGCCCCGGCACCGGCTCGGCGAGGTCGAACCAGGCCGCATCCTCGCGCTGACAGAGGTAGGGGTACCTGAACAGTTCCGGCAGGCAAATCACGCGGGCGCCGCTGCGCGCCGCCTCCTCAACGCGGGCGATCGCCCGCGGGAGGCCCTCCTCGCGCTTGGGCGTGCAGGCCATCTGGATCAGGCCCACCGTGAATCTTGTTGGATTTTCCATACCGACGCGAGCCTACATGATTCCCCCGGTCCTGACAAGGAATCCTGTGCAGGGAGGGTTGGTGCACCCTGCTCACACACTCCGAGTCCACCTCACATTCCATGCCCCGTCCCCTCGTCGGTCTGGCTGCCCGATCCTTTCGACTCTAGGTGTTCGGGAATGAAGCGGCTCCGAAATGGCCGCCCCATGTCGAAAAGCGGCGCGGCCATCAGGGCCAACGCCAGGATGAACAAGGACCAGTTGAACTGGGTTGGCACGACGTGGCGAATCGCCTCCATCCCCCCGCTCAGGGCCTCAAGAGAATCAGCCATAAAAACGTAGAGCGCCAAGAACGCGCCGGTGCAACTCAATCCCCACGACCATCGGCCCGGCCACCGTGCGTCTGGTCGGTGATCGAACCGGCTCATCAGGGTCCCTCCGACGATCATCAGCGCCGCAATGCTGGTCGGCGCGAGGACCGGGCCCCACCATGGGAGCGGGATCAGGAAAAGAATGTCCCAATCCAGTAGGGTGCGAGGCCAGCCAGTGAGCAATCTGAGGAAGACGTAGTAGAAGAGGTCCCAGACGCCGAAGGCGATGAAGAAGTAGCCGAGTCGGCTCCGCCAAGTCCGCCCGGCCAGCCACCCAACAGCGAGCAGCATCGTGACCGTGGCCGCTTCTCGTGCGATCTCAGTAGGGATCAGCCAGGCGGGCACTGCCGAGGGGTTCGGCGGATAGGGGTCGATCTGGTTCACGAGCACCCGCAAGTACAAGACCACGGCTGCTTCCACATAAGCCATCGCCACCGAAAAGATCGTGAGCGCAGTCCAGCGGGCTTTCTCCGTCATGGCCTCCCAGATTGTTCTGAGCCTAGCGTGCCTGCCGACACAATTCCTCGATCTCGCTGCGAGTCGGTAGTGATTCTTGGGCTCCACGCTTGGTGGTGGTCAGAGCGCCGGCGGCGTTGGCGAATACAACAGCGTCCTCCAAGGACCGGCCTTCTGCCAAGGCACAGGCCAGGGCTCCGTTAAATGCGTCTCCGGCGGCCGTCGCATCCACGGCCTTGACCGCGTAGGCCCTAAACTGCCTGCTGCGATCGCTCTGGATCAACAGGGCACCACGTTCCGCAAGCGTCACTACTGCCGCGCGGACTCCCTGTTCGCCCAACGCACGGGCGGCGGCTGCGGCGTCTGTCAGGCCGGTCAAGGCCTGCGCTTCGCTTTCGTTCGGGGTGAGCACATCCACGAGCGTCAGCACATCACGAGACAGGGGCTGAGCCGGTGCCGGATTGAGAATCGTGGTGACCCCGTGCTGCTTCGCGATGCGCAGGGCCTCCGCCACTGCGGGGAGCGGCACTTCCAGCTGGACCAACAGAACCGCCGCTTCCGAGATAGGCCGGGAAGCCCTCTGCACATCTTCAACCGTGATGGCCTGGTTGCTGCCGGGAGCGACCGCGATCAGGTTCCGGCCCATCCGATCCACCATGATCAGCGCCACGCCCGTGGGACGATTCGGATCCTTGAGGAGGCTCTCTCGCGGCAATCCAAGGAAGGCCAGATGGAGGCCGAGGTGCTGGCCATGCGCATCCGCGCCGAGCTTGGCCAGGAAGGTGACCGTGGCGCCGGCCCGGAGCGCCGCGACCGCCTGGTTCGCGCCCTTGCCCCCAAGCGATTGATAGAAGTCTTGCCCCAGCACCGTCTCCCCGGGCGCCGGCAAGCGGTCCACATTGACTGTGAAGTCCACGTTCGCGGAACCGACGACCATCACCTTCGGCATAGGCGGTCCCGAACGAGGGCCAGGGCACGAGCGCCATCCACCTGGACAGCGGCCTGGAGATTGGGCGAGCTCTTGCCGGAGCCTGCCGGCGACCGGCGATCGGCCACGGTCACACCTCTGGTGGCTGAGCCTTCCGTGTCCACTTCCAGATGAAGAGGGGCCAGCTTGACCAGGGTCGGGTCGATGGCGATGGCCACGGTCAGCGGATCGTGCAGCGGAAAGAGCGCCGCCCCTTCGGCTTCCTCCGCAAAGGCCAGGGCGATGGCCGTCGCGTCACCCAAAAATCGTGTCACCGGATCGGCGGTCCCGGCGGCGAGCCGACGAATCGCGTCTCTCGTCAGCGCAACCTGCGTCCCCACGTCCAAGGGGACCAGGGTGAGCGGGAGTCCCGATTGCGCAACGCGCTGCGCGGCGTGGGGATCTGCAAAGATGTTGAACTCGGCAGCCGGTGTCACGTTGCCGGGAACGGCGAGCGCACCACCCATGCTGATCACGGCTCGGAGCGTGCGAATCGGCGAGGCTTCCCTTGCAAGGGCCGTGGCGAGATTCGTCAGCGGCCCCAGCGTGATCAGGGTCAGCTCGTGTGGATAGCGGCGCAGGCACTCGTTCCAGACGTCCTGCGCCGTCGGTAAGGTGCGAGGCAGGGTGGGCTGCCGGTACCTGGGACTCCCATCTTCGTTGCGGACGCGATCCAGTTCGCCCAGCCCATCGGTTCCGTGAAAGTGAATGGCGGTCTCCAAGGGCCTGAGGAGCGGGCGGCTGGCCCCTTGCCCGATCAGCAGGCTCGGCGGGGGTCTGACCAGACTGAGCACCCTGAACAGATTCCGGGTGGCTTGCTCCACCGGCACGTTCCCGCAGACCGTGGTGATCGCCACGACCTCCAGTTCCGGGGAGCGCAAGGCCAGCAGGATCGCCAGCGCGTCGTCCACTCCCGGATCGGTATCAATGATGACGCGGGTCGGCATAGCGAGCCCTCACACTATACTGCGATTCGAGGGGGAGAACCACCTGGCGATTGGCCAATTGGCCAATCGGATGGGGGCGGGGCGCGATGACGCGGGTACACTCAGATCATGCCGGGGGTCAGAAGCCTGAAGACGAGCGTGTCGAACTCCTTGAAGTAATACTCCGAGTGGAGGGTCGGGCCTTCAGCGACTCCATAAGTCCCACCATGAAGGGACCACTCGCCCGATTCGGTTCTCCGGCGGACTTCCTGTCCAGGGAGGAGGTATCCTGTCTGAGAGGTCCTCACCAGCAAGACGATGGCCCACTTACGCCCCGATCCGGCGAAGTCCTCCACGATGTCTTTGGGAACCTGCCAATGCCCCTGGGTGCCGGTCGCAGCCAGCACGTGTAAGAGCGCATTGACGCTGCCAGCCAGATGAGCGGTCCACTCTCGAGTCCGGCCAGGCTTGACCCACGGCGTCAGAGAAAACTCTGCGATCTCGGCTCGCTGCTTCAGCCGCTGCACGAACTCAGTGAGGATCGGATCGGTGACGATTGGATCGGGCATGGCACCACACTCCAGCCTACTCTGCCCAACCTGGCCGATTCTGTCAACGAATTAGGCTAGAAGGCTATTTGGGCTGGAGTCGGCTAGAAGTTGGTGGTGAGTGGTGATGATGAGCACAAAATGAGCACAATTGGCTGGGCAAGCGTCAAATTCGGGTCAACGATCTTAGGAACTGATACGCGGGGCCGCTTCGACAGTGAATTAGCCATCAGACCAGGTTTCTTCCCTCTATGACGGCTATCAGGGTGCTCGGTAGCGCTGACTCACTTCTGTTCCTTGAGGCAACCTTCAATGAAACGGATCAGGTCACCATGCTGACCTTCATCAGCTTTTTTCTGCGCAGCGATGTACCGATCTCGGATTTCGTGTCCCTGAGCCTCCAGCTGAATTTGCGGCCACTTCGGCAAAGAACGTTCACAGGAGTGAAAGAAAATATCCGTGATCAGTCTAGCATGCCGTCCATTCCCATTAGCAAAAGGATGTATTTGAGCAAGTCTATTCTGAAGACGTGCAGCAATCTCTACTACTGGCATAGAGGATCGATCCGCATCCCAATGCGCGAAATCTCCACATAATAGTTTTATCTTTTCTGGAATGACCTTCCACGCGACGCCAATATTTGTGTTATGTCTTCGATATTGCCCTGCCCAAGTCCAGATTGATCCAAACATGTCATGATGCACTT
>JBOHOM010000140.1:0-7136 GCA_050731075.1 Nitrospiraceae bacterium | reverse complement strand
GCCGGCATGGCGGTGCGGGGCTTGCCGTTCGCGATCACGGCCAGGAATTCGGCATCGGACTTCACCGATGTGCCGGCCGAGATCAGGCTGGCCGGCCTCGGGGAGAGGAACGGCGCTTCGGGCCCGTCGCCGCGGCCTTGCGGCCCGTGGCACACGGCGCACCGATCCAGGTAGATCGCCCGTCCCCGTTCTCCCACGCTGTCCGGGGCGCCGCGCAGGACGCAGGCCGGGATCATCAACAGCCATAACGTCATCAGCAGGAACGGGAGCTCTAATGGGCGGAGCGGCGGCGCGCGCATGGGCTGAAGACGGTCTGTTTCGTCCGTTTGGTCCGTTGAGTCTGTTCTGTCAGTTGACCAAACAGACTGAACAGACCTAACGGACCTAACAGACCTAACGGATGTCAGCCAGCGTCCTACTGCACCACGATCGTGGCTTTCATATCGTGTCCAGGCATGTCGCAGAAAAAGGGGAACACCCCCGTCTGTTCGGGAACGAATCGAATCTCAGCCCGGCCCTCCGACGGGATGATCACGCGCTTAAACCCGTCGTGACCGAATTCCGGCGCGCCGTTCCCGGTGATGTTGAGGTTCACGCCGACGAAGAGACCGACGGGCACGAAGGCATGCAGCTCCACGTCGTGGTTCTGGAAGACCAGTTTCGTTTTCTGTCCGGCACGGAGCGTGACCGTGGATGGCTCAAACGACCGGGCCCGAATGTTCACGATGACCTGCTGCTCCGGCTCCGCATCGGAAGCCGCGAGTGTTGGAACCTGCTTGTCGGCGTCGACCGGCCCGCTCATCGCGAAGACCATGATGATCGCCAGCCACCCGCGCTGGATCGCGGAGAAGAACTCGGATCGACCGCGCATGAGCACCTCCCGGCGTCATTCTACTGCGGGAGCCGTGATCTTCGCCACCGATCGTCGACCCGCGCCTCAGAGAGCGGCGTGCAGCCGGGGACTCGGCTGGAATCACCCGCGCCCGGCGGCCCTGAGAATCTGAATGCGAAGTCGGGCTTTGAAGGCAGGAGAAAGAGGGGCGGGACTAACGTGACCGCAGAGGTTCACCGCCTGCCGCAGGGAGGCGACAAATTCCTCGCAGTTTGGACAGGCGCCCAGATGTTTTCGGATTTCCTTGCAGATACCGACGGACAGCTCGTCGTCCAAATAGGCGGAGAGACGGCGCAGGACTTTCACGCATCGGGCTTTCGAGTGCCCGTGATGGGAATATATGGGACTACGATGGATCGCCATGGCGCTCCGAGCCGTGCTCATTCAACCACCTTCCGCCTCACCAATCAACCCCTGCCCGTCGTCTGGGCAAGGCGAGGGCGGCCTTCGATGCCACGCGCGCTGAGCTCACGCCGCACAAATAACCGGGCCCGATGGAGTCGGGATTTCACGGCCCGCTCATTGAGGCCCATGATGGAGCCCACCTCCCTGGCGGTCAACCCTTCCATATCCCGCAACACCAGCACCAATCGATACTTTTTCGGCAGCTTCAGGATGGCCTGGTGGAGCGCCCGGCTGAGCTCCTTGCTCTCCAGCGCTTCCTGCGGGGTCAATCCTTCCGTCGGAATCTGCAGCCGGAACTCGCCCTCGGAGGTCGGGATGAATTCTTCCAGTGAGAGCTCCCGCTCGGGCGCCCCCTTTCGCTTGCGCCGCATGCGGATGCTGGCCCGTGAGGCGATGGTGTAGAGCCACGTCGAAATTTGTGCATCCCCTCTGAAGTTTTTGAGCCCGCGGTAGGCATTGAGAAACGTGTCTTGGACCAGGTCCTTCGCGTCGTCCGCCTGACCGCACATCCGCTGGGCGAACCGATAGATCCGGTCCACGTGCTCGCGGTACAGCTGATCGAAGGCCTCGACATCGTTCCCGCTGCCCGCTGCCGTATGGGTGCTGGCGCCATGACCTTGTGTGCGACTCTTCATTGAGCAGGGCGGAGTGTACGGACGTTCGCATGACCTGTCAAGGCGCCGCCGTTCGGCTCGTCGGCCGGTAGAGGAGGCTCATTTCCGTCGCACCAGGATGCGGATGGAGGTGCCGAGGAACTCGAACCGCTCGCGGAGGCGGTGTTCCAGAAACCGGAGATAGGTCGGACCCACGTCCTCGGGATGACCGACGAAGAGCGCAAACACCGGAGGCTGTGTGGCGACCTGGGTCATATACACGGATTTCACCGCTTTGCTGGGCTTGCCCTTTCGCACCGGCAGGGGGTTCCCGGCGATGACCTCCTGAAAAAACTTGTTGAGCAATCCTGTCGGGATGCGTCTGGTGAAGGCGGTCACCACCTGGTCCACCAGCGGGAAGACCTCGCTGACGGAATCGGGTTTGAGGGCGGAGCCGAAGAGAACCGGCGCCCAGGGCAGGAACGGCAGGCGCCGCCGGAGATCGAGCTCATACTGCCGGCGGGCCGTCTCGTCGCCCTGGCGGAGATCCCATTTGTTCACGAGCAGGAGGCAGGCGCGTCCCTGCTTCAACGCGAGGCCGGCGATTTTCGTATCCTGCTCCGTGATCCCCTCCACCGCATCGAGAATCAACAGAGCGACGTCGGATCGCCCCATCGCGCGCATCGCCCGGGCCACGCTATAGCCCTCGATCCCTCGCTCGATGCGCCCGCGCCGCCGGATGCCGGCTGTATCGGTGAAGATATAGGACCGTCCTCGGTGGCTGACCGTCGTGTCGACGGAGTCCCGCGTGGTGCCTGGAAGCTCGTAGACCACCATTCGGTCCTGCCCGAGGAGCGTGTTGATCAGCGTGGACTTGCCGACGTTGGGACGGCCGACGACGGCAATGCGTGGGGGAGATTTCGCCGTTTCCGCTCCCTCGCCGGAGACCGGCAGCAGGGGAAGGATCGCTTCCAGAAGCTCATCCACTCCCGTGCCATGCTCGGCCGAGATGGGATACAGCGTCTCCCGGCCCAGTCGATAAAAATCCGCTTGCAACGTCTCCGATTTGGGCGTGTCGATCTTGTTAACCGCGTAGAAAACCGGTTTGGTGACCCCGCGGAGCAGGCCGACGATCTCCTCATCGCCGGGGGTCAGGCCGGCCCGGCCGTCCATGAGGAAGATCAGGATGTCGGCCTCGGCGATGGCGAGCTGCGACTGGCGGCGGATGAGGGACAGCATGCCGTCAGTGGCGGAAGGGTCCAGGCCGCCGGTGTCCACCAATCGGAAGGCGCGTCCCTGGTAAATCCCGTCGGCGTAATTGCGGTCTCTCGTGACCCCCGGCACATCGTCCACGATGGCGGTCCGCGCGCCCAGTGCGCGGTTGAACAGCGTGGACTTGCCGACGTTGGGGCGGCCGATGATGGCGATGAGGGGCGGTGACATGTCGCCGTTCGCTCCCGCGCCTCCCGCGGCACCCCATCCACGGCGCTCCGAACCGGAAGCCTTCGGGTATTCCCGTCGCCAGGGTCTCCGACCCTGGTGCGGTGGTCAGTACCCGCTTTCCGCTTCGGACGCCGGGCGGGGCCCCGCCGCTCCGGCAACGTGCGCTTTAGGCGACACGTCACCGCCGCAATGGTGTGTGGGACTTAGAAAAAAGTGGGCGATCGGAGCCCATGCACGGAACGTATCACAGGGTTCTAGCAAACACAACGGACCTCCGTTCCTGTTATGATAGGCGCCTATGACCCAGCACCCAGCACCCATCACTCATCACGGTTTTGACTGGAAGGCAGTGGATGACGTGCTCCTGGACATGGACGGCACCCTCCTGGACCGGCACTTCGACAATTTCTTTTTCGAGGAGGAGCTCCCCAGGCGGTATGCGGCCAAGCACGGCCTAGCGGTCCAAGACGCTGCGGAGCGGTTACTGACGATGTACCGGGCGGTGGAAGGGCAGTTGAATTGGACGGACCTGCATTACTGGAGCAAAACCCTGGAGATCGACGTAGTGGCGCTGACCAAGGAATTGGAGCACCTGATCATTTGCCATCCGGATGCAGTGGAGTTCCTGCGCCATCTTCGGGCGCGCGGCAAACGGGTGCATGTGTTGACCAACGCCCATGCCGCTGGTGTCGAGATCAAGATGGCTCGGACCCGCATTGATCGGTACGTGGACCGCATCGTGAATGCCTTCGAGGTCGGGCACTTAAAAACTCGCCCGGAGTATTGGCCGACCTGCCAGCGCTTGCTCGGCTTCGATCCCCAGAGGTCCCTGTATGTGGACGACGACGAAGCCTGTCTGGCGGCCGCTCAGCAGTATGGCATCGGCTACCTCTATCACCGCTCGAAATCCAGCTCGCGCCTGCCCCCCCAACCTTCCTCCCGCTATGTGTCCATTGAGAGTCTGCATGCGCTCTTAGCTCCAGGCGATAGGCTCTAGGCGAGAGGCTAGGGCTTGCCCATGGCCCGTCGCCTTAGGCGGGGCTCGCGATCCCCCGGTACATCTCGGCGACGATACGCGGGACACCCGGCATCGCGTACCGGTCGAGTTTTTCGATTCGCAGGCCGGCCTGCACAACGAGCGCGTCAATCGGCCGGTTGAGGTTGCAACCGCAGCCGATCACTCGCTGAACGGGGTTGAAGAAGTCCTGCCACTTCGCCACCCGCGCGTCGTCGCTCCGGCCATGCTCCAGGAACAGGTACTTCCCGCCGGGCTTCAATACCCGTCGCACCTCGCGCAGCGCAGCGACCGGGTCCGGGATCGTGCACAGGGTCCAGGTGCTCACGGCGCGGTCGAATCGTCCGTCTTCAAAGGGCAGCGTCTCGGCGCTGAGGCGCACCAGTTCGACCGGCAGAGATCCCCGCGAGATCCGTCGGGCGACTTTCTTGGGCAGGAGGGTCGCCGGATCCAGCGCCGTCAGCGAGGTCACCGCACGGGGGTAGTGCGGCAGGTTGAGACCGGTCCCGAACCCGATCTCCAGAACGTGTCCCTGCGCGGACGCCAGGGCCAGATCCCGCTGCTCCTGGAATCGGCGGGTTCCCAAGGTCCAATCCATGAGGTGCGGAAAGACGTGATCGGCGTAGAACCCCATTGGTCAACCCTGAAGAGCGCTCACGGAACGGCGCACAGTATAGCAAACATCAGTCCCGGCAACCTTGTGGCTCCAGGCGGTCTATGCTAGATTTCGATCTTGCCGTCAATCTGAAAGGCTCACAGTACAAGCCAGATGAGCAAGGCATACGATCATCGAACGGTCGAAGCCAGGTGGCAGGCCTACTGGGAGGAGCACTGTACCTTCCGCGTCAGGGAAGATCCGGCTCGTCCCAAGTTCTATTGCCTGGACATGTTTCCGTACCCCTCCGGTTCGGGGCTCCACGTCGGCCACCTCGAAGGCTACACCGCCACCGATATTGTCTCCCGCTATAAGCGCATGCGCGGCTTCAACGTCCTGCACCCCATGGGCTGGGATGCGTTCGGGTTGCCGGCGGAGCAGTACGCCGTGAAAACCGGTATTCACCCGGCGATCACCACGGCCGAGAATATCGTCACGTTCCGGCGTCAAATGAAGCGGGCCGGGCTGTCCTATGACTGGGAGCGTGAGCTCAGCACCACCGACCCCGGCTACTACCGCTGGACGCAGTGGATCTTTCTCAAGCTCTTCGAGCGCGGGCTGGCCTATGTCGCCGAAGTGCCGGTGAATTGGTGCCCGGCGCTCGGCACCGTCCTGGCCAACGAGGAAATCGTGGATGGGCGGAGCGAGATTGGAGGATTCGAGGTCATCCGGAAGCCGATGCGCCAGTGGGTGCTCAAGATCACGGCGTACGCGGATCGCCTGCTCGAGGACCTGAAGCTGGTCGACTGGCCGGCCAGCACGCTCGAGATGCAGAAGAACTGGATCGGACGCTCCGTGGGCGCCGAGGCGGACTTTCCGCTCGTCGGCGTGAACGGCGCCATCCGCGTCTTCACCACCCGTCCTGACACGCTCTTCGGCGCGACCTACATGGTGCTCGCGCCGGAGCATCCGCTGGTCGACGTGGTGACGGTCCAGGAGCGACGCGCCGAGGTCGAGGCCTACCGGGACGCGACGGCGCGCAAGAGCGATCTGCAGCGTCAGGACCTCGAGAAAGAAAAAACCGGCGTGTTCACCGGCGGCTATGCCGTCAACCCGGTGAATGGCGGGCGGCTGCCCATCTGGATCGCCGACTATGTGCTCATGACCTACGGCACCGGAGCCATCATGGCGGTTCCCGCGCACGACCAGCGAGACTGGCAGTTCGCCCGCACGTATTCGCTGCCCATCCGTGAAGTCATCGCGGGCGGCCAGGTGGAGAAGGAAGCCTTCGTGGCCATCGACCGGGGCGCG
The DNA here is from genome assembly GCA_050731075.1 of Nitrospiraceae bacterium. Classification (GTDB taxonomy): domain Bacteria; phylum Nitrospirota; class Nitrospiria; order Nitrospirales; family Nitrospiraceae; genus 40CM-3-62-11. Next base: position 882 of record JBOHOM010000140.1, on the reverse strand, counting down.
GTCGTGAACTCGACGACCCCCGACGGCTCGTTCTCCATCGACGGGCTGGATCCGGCCGAAGCGATCCCGAAGATCAGCGAATGGCTCGAGGCCAAGGGCAAGGGCCGCCGGGCGGTTAACTACAAGCTGCGGGACTGGTTGTTCGCCCGCCAGCGGTACTGGGGCGAGCCGTTCCCGATCGTCTGGGTGGACGGAGCGCCGCGCCCGCTGCCGGAGGAGCAGCTCCCCCTGAGGCTGCCCGAGACCGACGAGTTCAAACCATCGGGAACGGGGGAGAGCCCGCTGGCCAACCTTGCGGCGTGGGTCGCGACGACGGACCCGGCCACGGGCAAGCCCGCCCGCCGCGAGACCAATACGATGCCGCAGTGGGCCGGCTCCTGCTGGTACTACCTGCGCTTCATCGACCCGAAGAACGACCGCCGGCTCGTGGACCCTGCCAAGGAACGGTACTGGATGCCGGTGGATCTCTACGTCGGCGGCAGCGAGCACGCGGTGCTCCACCTGCTGTACGCGCGCTTCTGGCACAAGGTGCTCTACGACATCGGAGTGGCGAGTACGCCCGAACCGTTTCTGAAGCTCGTCCACCAGGGCACGGTGCTGGGTGAGGACAACCAGAAGATGTCGAAGTCGCGCGGGAACGTGGTCAATCCTGACGAGATGATGGACCAGTTCGGGGCGGATGCCGTGCGTCTCTATGAGATGTTCATGGGCCCGCTCGAGGCGATGAAGCCATGGAGCACCAGAAGCGTGGAGGGCATCACCCGCTTCCTGGACCGGGTCTGGCGGCTGATCGTGAATGGAGATGGGGGCCAGAGCCGCGCCGTCATCGAGGCCGAGCCGCCGCTCGAGCAGCGCCGCCTGCTGCACCACACGATCAAGAAA
>JBOHOM010000139.1:0-3372 GCA_050731075.1 Nitrospiraceae bacterium | reverse complement strand
CACCCGGATCGCGCGCCCCATGAGTTCTCCAAGCGCGTCGGCCAGGGCGACCTTGCTATGATACTTGAACATCCGAATGGCGTCCTGCAAGGGGCCTTCGTAGGGATTGCACGACCAGGCCCGCGTGAAGGCCGGTCGCCGCAGCCGGCAGGCGGTGCAGAGGTGGTCAGGGCTGTAGGTGAGGGCGATCGTCGAAGCGAAGGGGCGCCCGCATCGGGGACAGGCCGGGCCCCGCAACGGTTGAATGCTCGCCCAACACGGTCGGCAGAAGAAGGGAACGGGGTCCTCATCCAAGGAGACTCCGCAGCTCGAGCAATCGACCGGCAGGACCACGTGTAGGGCCCGCCGCATGAGAGTCGCCAGGGCTGGCATCTCGCCTCGTTCCCGTGGAACCGGGCGCAAGCTCGCGTGGGTCAGCGCAACGCGGCCGCGACCTCGTTTATGAATGAATCCGCCCTGAGCTGTCAAGGGCGCCGGCGGTTGTGACCGACGTGAGGTTGTGGTATACGAAGGTTCGTCCTGAGAAGGTGGGTAACCCGCGTTATTCATGACGGTTCGTCGCGAAATCGCGCAGTCGCGTCGCGAGACGGGCGCGCGGAGCCGGGAGGGACCGAGGCGTACTTGATAAGAGTACGTCGAGGGACTGAGCGGCGAGCCCGCCCGCCTGCATGCTTCGGAAGCGACATGCAGGCTAGTCGAAGCAGCGAATCCGCGATTGCAGCAGAAGCGTTCATGGATAATGCGGGTTAAAGTGTGGTCAAGCTGGACCATGTCTACAAGGACTATGTGCGGGGAGGCAGGGCTGTGCCGGCGCTGCGGGACGTCTGCCTCCACGTGGGCAAGGGGGAGTTCTGCGCGTTAATGGGGCCCAGTGGCTGCGGGAAGAGCACCCTCCTCAATCTAGTGGCGGGGCTTGATTTTCCGACCTCCGGCGAGGTCATCCTGGCGGGTCAGTCTACACGGAGCCTTTCGGATGCCGGCTGGACCAGGCTGCGGCGAGACTTCATCGGGATGGTCTTCCAGGCCTTCCATCTGATCCCCGGTCTGACCGCGGGAGAAAATGTCGCGCTGCCGCTGCTGTTGAAGGGTGAGCCTGAGCGGACCATCCGCGGGCGAGTGGCCCAGAGTCTTGAGGCGGTCGGTATGCAGCATCGAGAGCAACACAGGCCCAGTGAATTGTCGGGAGGCGAGCAGCAGCGGGTGGCGATCGCCCGCGCGCTGGTGCACCGGCCTCAGCTCATCCTCGCGGACGAACCGACCGGCAATCTGGATTCACACAGCGGAGCCGAGATTATCTCGCTGTTGCGATCCTTGCCGCAGCAGTTCGGCCACACCGTGATTTTGGCGACCCACAGTCAGACGGCCGCTCAGCAGGCTGATCGCGTGCATGTCATGCAGGACGGCCGGTTGGACGTGTCCCCTGACAGGGAGCCGACATGAGCCGGCGCGGGCCCATCGATCTCACCACCACCATCGCGGGCGTCCGCTTCCCGAGCTGCTTCATGAACGCGGCGGGCGCGCGCTGCGTGACCCGGGACGAGCTCGAAGCGCTGGGCCGTTCCCGTACGGGGGCGATCGTCACAAAATCCATGACGGTCGAGCCGCGGTCGGGGAATCCTGAACCGCGGTACCATGGCTTTCCCACCGGCTCCATCAATTCGATGGGGCTCCCCAACCTCGGGTATCTCGCCTACGCCCGGATCATCCCTGAGCTCCGGAAATTCGGGAAGCCCATCATCGCCAGCGTCGCCGGGTTCGTCGAAGAGGACTTTGTCAAGATCGCCAGGGTCATCGATGAAAGCCGCCCGGACCTCATCGAAGTGAACCTGTCGTGCCCGAACGTCCCGGGCGAACCGCAGATCGGCTACGATGCGGAGGCCTCAGAGCGCTTGCTCACCAAGGTGCGGAAGGTGGTGTCCGTCCCCCTGGGCGTGAAGCTGCCGCCCTATTTTGACCCGGCCCATCAGGAGAAGATGGTTGGAGTCTTGGAGCGGGGCGGCGTGGAGTTCCTCTCGCTCATCAATTCGGTCGGGAACACCCTGGTGGTGGATCCTGATCGGGAGTCCGTGGTCATCAAGCCGAAGGGGGGATTCGGCGGCCTGGGCGGTTCCATCATCAAGCCGGTCGCGCTCGCCAACGTACGCGCGTTCTGGAAGCTGTTCGGAGGGCGGCTTCCCATCATTGGAACCGGCGGCGTGTGCAGCGGCTCGGATGCGTTCGAGCATTTTCTGTGCGGAGCCACCGCGGTGCAGGTCGGGACGACGTTGGTTGAGGAAGGAACGGGGGCCTTCGAACGGCTCGAGCATGAATTGGCGTCGCTGCTTGAAAAGAAAGGCTATGCGTCGGTCCTGGCTTGTCGGGGGAAACTCAAGGAACTCTGAAGGGACTATCTCGAGGCGAAGCTCTTCGGCAGGAGACGCATGTGGAGGGCTTGACGAAGGAGTTGGGCCACGTTCCGCACTCTGAGGCGTCGCATCAAATTGAACCGGTGGACTTCGACGGTTCTCACGCTGATTCCGAGATGCGCGGCGATTTCCCGGTTGGTCGAGCCCTGCGCCACGAGGCGAAGAATTTCCTTCTGACGGGGGGTCAAGGTAACGCTTCCGTCGGCCTTTCTTGCCGGGGATCTGCGTCTGGCCCGCGACCTTGTCATCGGCCTGTGTTTCCTTCGTTGCGAGCGGGGTCAGTCTAGCAGAAATCACCACCTGTGTAAACCCCTATGTCCAGGGGTATCCCTTAAGAATAATCCAGGCCAACCCTGACCCCCATGTTCGCGCCTCTGCGTCTTATCGCACGTCGTCATCTCTTCGAGCGGCCGGTTCGAACCACGATCACGATCCTGGGCGTCGGCCTCGGCGTATCGGTCTCCGTCGCGATTCGCACCGCCAACGTGGATGTGCTGAGGTCTTTCGAGGAGACCGTCGCGGCGGTGGCGGGCCGGGCGACCTTGCAGGTCTCCGGCGGCGAGCTGGGATTAGACGAGTCCGTCATCACCGTCCTCAGGCGTCACCCGGACGTCGTCTCCGCCACGCCGGTGCTCCAGCAGGGGGCGAGGGTGGAAGGAGGGCCGAATCACGGGAAGCCCTTCGTCGTGATGGGACTCGATCTGCTGGAAGCGGCTGACCTCAAAGAATTCCGCGTGCGGGGCGACGGCGGCTCGGAACAATCGTTGGACAGCCTGCTCTCATCGAATGCGGTGTTCGTGGGGACGCGGTTGGCCTCGGAATGGGGGGTCCAGGCGGGCACGAGCCTCGACATTCTGGTCGGGACGCGCGTGCATCGGGTGGTGATCCAGGGGATCGTTGAGTCCGGGACCGGGTTGCCCTCAGTCTGGGAAAACCTGGGCGTGATGGACATCGCGGCGGCCCAGGC
>JBOHOM010000138.1:0-6950 GCA_050731075.1 Nitrospiraceae bacterium | reverse complement strand
GGCCGGCTTGGCTTTCGCCTTCTTCAACTTGTCCGGCTCCATCCGCTTCGGTCGAAAATCCGCGACCGCCGCCGCCATGATGAGCACCGTGGACCAGCCGAACCGGGCGGCCAGCGCCTTCCCCATCTCCTCCGCCGTGCAGACCGGCACATAGTCCACGCCCCTGGGAACCTCAAGGGCGGTGGGCCCGCTCACCAGCACGACCTCGGCTCCGCGTTCACGGGCCGCCTGCGCGAGCGCATACCCCATCTTGCCGGACGAACGATTGGAAATGTACCGGACCGGATCGATCGCTTCCTGCGTCGGTCCCGCCGACATTAGGACTCGTTGGCCGGCCCAGTCCCGGGCCGGACTCAATCGGGCCTCGATCGCGGCGAGGATGACGCGCTCCTCGGTCAAACGGCCTCTTCCCACCCGCCCCGAGGCAAGGGGACCTTCTTCCGGTTCGAGCACCGTCACGCCTCGACCGCGCAAGGTTTCGGTGTGGGCCTTGACCGCGGCGTGGTCCCACATGCCGCCATCCATCGCCGGGGCCAGAATGAGCGGACAACCGGCGCTGAGCACGATCGTGCTCAGCAGGTCATCGGCCAGCCCGAGCGCGCATTTCGCGAGCACGTTCGCGGTCGCCGGTGCGATCACCATCACATCGGCTCGCTCTGGCAGGGTCAAATGAAGCATCTCCTGACGGGCGGCGAACAGATCGGTCGCGACCGGGTGTCCTGAAAGCACCTCAAAAGTGAGGGGTTGCACGAAGCGCGTGGCGGACTCGGTCATCACCACCGTGACCTCGGCCCCCTCCTGCACCAGCTCGCGGACCAGTCCAACGGCTTTGTAGGCGGCAATGCTCCCGCTCACACCGAGCAAGATCCGCTTTCCCAGGAACCGGAGGTTCGCTGCGGGCGGCATGATGGTCCTCCCCAAGCCTTCGTCTAGTCCTCGGCTTCGGGCTCGGCGGCTTTGGGGGAGTCATCCACGTAGACGCTCAGTTCTTTCTTGATTTCGCGAGCATCCTCGCCGGTCGACGCCATCGCCATCCGTTCCACTTCACTCTCCCTGCCCCGTTTCGCGTCTTTCATCGCTTGGCGGGCGTCCTTACCCGTGAGGAACTCGATCTGAGCCTGCAGGACTTCATCGAGCGCGATCGTGGTGTCCTTCGTGAATTTCGACACCCCGAGAGGCCTCCCACCCTGCACCAGATGCTTGGCGCGTTGGGAAGCGGCCAGCACCAACCGATGACGGGAATCAAACCGTTCGTGACTGTGCTCAGGCAACAAAGACAATGCGTCCATCATCGCTTTTGCTTCTCCTCTTCGATTGCGACGGTGAGCTTCTCGTCCTTCTCCCGGATGAAGTTTTCCTCGATCCAGGTCATGTCGATCCGCTTCGTCTTGATCCGCTCGGCGAGGACGATGGCCTCCAGCTCTTTCAGCGCCTGCTTCATGTCCTCGTTTCGAACGATGTAGTAATAGTCGCGGTAGCTCCACACTTCTTCGCGAGCCTTCTGGAGTCGCCGGTTGATCTCCTCAGGCGGATCCGCGCCCCGCAGGATCAGTCGGGTCCGCAGCGCCTCGATGGAGGGGGGCATGATATAGATGAAGATCGCGTCTGCGAACTTCTTCTTGATCTGGATCGCGCCCTGGGCGTCGATCTCCAACAGCACGTCCACCCCTTTCTCGATCATCTCGGTCAGCGCGGTTCTGGGCGTGCCGTAGAAAGACCCGTACACGGGCGCCCACTCGGCGAATTCGTTCCGATTCACCATCTCTTGAAAAAGGCTCTCCTCGACGAAGAAGTACTCCCGACCGTGCTCTTCATCCGCCCGGGGCTTTCTGGTCGTATAGGAGATCGAGTGCCTGAGGCCGGGCACTACCGAGATGAGTTCCTTGCACAACGTCGTTTTTCCGGCGCCGGAAGGCGCGGACACCACAAATAACAATCCCCGTCGTTCCATGGTCTCCTTTTCTCTCTGGCTCCGCCTCAATTCGACCGTCTGACTCTTCGAGGCGGCGCGGCGTCACTCGATATTCTGCACCTGCTCCCGGATCTTTTCCAGTTCGCCCTTGATCTGCACGACGTGCGTCGAGATCTCCGCGTCATTGGCCTTGGATCCGATCGTGTTGACCTCCCGCCCCATTTCCTGAAGCAGGAAATCCAGGGTCCTTCCCACCGGCCCTCCGCCGTTCAGCGCCGCGGTGAATTGCGCGAGATGGGACTCGAGCCTGGTCAGTTCTTCGGTCACGTCGCAGCGATCCGCGTAGAGCGCAATCTCCTGATGGAGGCGTCCCGGATCGGCCTGCCCTGAGCCGACCAGCTTCTCCACTCTGGCCTTCATGCGGTCGAAATATTCCTGAACGACCAGCGGCGTCCTCGTCGCGATGCCGGCCGCGGCCTGGCGAATGACCTGCAGTCGGCTTTTGGCGTCGCGCGCCAGGGCCGCGCCCTCACGCCGGCGCATCGCGTCGAGATCGGCCAGGGCGCCGGCCACAAGACGCCTGACGATCCCGGTCATCCGCCGGTCCACGACAGGCTGATCCGACACCGAGACAATATCCCTGAACCCCGCGAGAAGCGCCACGTCGATCGTTCCGCCGAGGCGGAGCTCCTGCTTCAGGTCGCCAAGGAGACGATGGTACTGCTTGGCGAGGGAGCGGTCAAGGCTGATGGTTCTTCCGCTGTCCTTCCCGCCATGCAGCGAGACCGCCAGCTCGATCCGCCCGCGCGTGCAACGACGCTGGATCCTCCGCTTGAAGTCGTCCTCCAGCGAAGACAGCGCTCTCGGCAGACGGATGACGACCTCGCAGAAACGGTGGTTGACGGACCGCAGCTCCACCGCCACCGAGCCGCCTCGCCAGACGGCCTCCCGCCTTCCATAGCCGGTCATGCTGGTGATCATCGTGGCCGCTTGCCCGCCCAGCTGCACTCCGAGTAGACGGCGCATTCCTCACACTTCGGCTTCCGAGCCACGCAGACATACCGGCCGTGCAAGAGGAGCCTCTGCGAGCCCAGCGTCCAGGCCCGGCGAGGGATGAGCCGTTGCAGCGCGTGCTCGATTCGCGTCGGATCCTCGCTGGCCGCCAATCCGAGTCGCTGTGAGACCCGTTTCACATGGGTGTCCACGACCACGGCCGGCTTTCCGAAACAGGTCCCCAAGATCACGTTGGCGGTCTTCCTCCCGACACCCGGGAGCGTCACGAGCGCGTCCATGGTGTCCGGCACCTCCCCGCCGAACTTCTCGGTCAACGCGCGGCCGCAGGCCACGAGATTGCGCGCCTTGCTCTTGTAGAATCCGGTCGAACGGATGATCGCCTCGAGCTGAGCGGGATGGGCTCCGGCGTAATCCGCCGCCCGGCGGTAGCGCCTGAACAACGTCGGCGTGACCTGATTGACCCGTTGATCGGTGCATTGAGCAGACAGGATCGTTGACACCAATAATTCCAATCTGTTTCGATGAGATAATTCAACTTTCGCCTGAGGAATACTTTGCTCCAGGGCCGCGAGAATGCGCGTCACGCGCTTCCGGTCGGAAGGGCCGGGCCCTGTGGCCTGCTGCTGCCCACCGCGATTCCCACGGATCCGGATCGCAACCGTGTCGATCACCGTCCGCCGACTCCGCTCCCGACTGAAGATGATGCCGCCCCGGGTGGGCCGGCATGCGCCAGCCGGAACTGATGAAACCGCTCCGCCAGGGTCCGCTCGAGGCAGTCGGTCAACGGCGTCAGCGTCGACGGCTGGAGCGCCGAGATGCCGAGCGCCCGGTACCGGTGACACAGCGCCTCCGCCTGTTCGGGGGGCAGTCGGTCGCATTTATTGAAGACCAGCAGCCGCGGAATCCGTTCCAGCTCAAGCTCGGACAGGATCGCCTCGACCGACTCGACCTGTCCTTGCAGGTCCCTGGCGCTCGCGTCCACGAGATGCACGAGGAGATCAGCATCGCGGAGCTCTTCCAGCGTGGTCCGGAACGCCCCCATGAGATCCTTCGGCAGATCGCGGATGAATCCGACCGTATCCGTGATGATCACCTCCCGGTCGCGTGGGAAACGCAACCGGCGACTGGAGGTATCCAGCGTTTCGAACGGACGATCCTGGACCGGCACGTGACTCTCGGTGAGCGCGTTCAACAAGGTGGATTTTCCGGCGTTCGTGTACCCCACGATGGAAATGATGGGAACCATCCGGCGGAACCGGCGTCCGCGTCGCTGGTCCCGGTGACGCGCGAACGCCTCCAGCGCTCGCTCAAGGTGGGCGATCCGATCGCGCACCCGGCGTCGGTCGGTTTCCAGCTTGGTCTCGCCCGGTCCCCGTCCCCCAATGCCGCCCCCCAACCGCGACAGCGCGGTGCTCTTCCCTGACAACCGGGGCAACAAGTAGCGCAGCTGCGCCAGCTCGACCTGAATCTTCCCTTCGCGGCTGTGAGCCCGACGAGCGAAGATGTCCAGGATCACCTGCGTCCGATCGATAACCTTCATCTCGGTCACTTCAGCGATCGTCCTGATCTGGGCCGCCGTCAGATCTTGATCAAAAATGAGCAGGTCCGCGCCGCGTTGCAAGGCCTTGATCACCACTTCCTTAAGCTTGCCGCTGCCCAGGAGGTACTTCGGGTGAATCTCCTGGGAGCGCTGGATCACCGCCTCCAACACCGTGATCTCATCCGAGCGGACCAACTCGGCCAGCTCTTCCAACCGCTCCTGTTGATCGCCGCGGCTCCGCGTGGAGACGCTGATCAGGATCGCGGACTCTTGGCCGTCTTGCACGACATGGTCGGAGGCCACGCGCGTCAACTCGGTTTCCAGCGCGTCCACGAAGGCATCGCATTCCAACTGGAAGGAATGGAACGCAGACGGGGCCCACACATCGTAGACCTGCCCCCGTGGATTCGGCGGCAGGATATGAGCCAGGAACACATCGGCCGGCAACCCGTCGGGCCCCACGCCGACGGCGACGATCAGATCCAGTCGCAGCAGCGCGAGATCGGTCAAGTCATCTTGTGTGAGCGGCTCATTCTGGAGGTGCGTATGGACGAGCCTGACGCCCCGCAACAACCGGCGCCCCAAACGGAATCCGGACAGGTCGCTGAGCACCAGTTCCCGCCCGCTTCCGACGATCACCTGCTCGATGGTCCCGCGGCGGGTGATCACGAGACCGATCTGGCGCCGGATCTCGTGGGATAATTCCGTGCAGGCCCTGGCCAGCTCCGGGGTGATCACTTTGTCGACCGGCACCCGGCGGCGGTACAGATGTTCCAGCCGCAACAGGTGATTGGCCTTCAGCCCGTTGACATGTCCTCGTACGGTCGGGATCTTATCTTCTCCTTGCAGCCACCGGGCGTCGCTTCGCTGATCGGGACACCGCCACCGCCTCGAGAGACAGGTCCGCATCGGCCTCCATCTCCCACGACGCAAACCGCCCCTGGGCGTAAGCCCGCTGACCCGCCGCCGCAATCATGGCCGCATTGTCGGTACAGTACGCTGCGGGGGGGAGCGCCAGTCGGACGCCCGCCGACTCCGCCCGCGAAGCCAGCCACGCGCGGAGCCTCGAGTTCGCCGACACGCCCCCCACGACGGCCAGGGCCCGCACGCGACATTGTCGAACCGCCTCGAACGCTTTCTCCACCAGCACCTCCACGATCGCTTCCTGAAAACTGGCCGCCACATCCCCCACGGGCCGCGGCCGTCCTGACCGGTCGAGGTCCCGCAGATAGTACAGCAACGCGGTCTTGATCCCGCTGAAGCTGAAATCCAGGCCGCCTTGTTTCAGGTAGGGACGCGGGAAGCGAATCGCGCCCGCATCACCCGTTCGGGCCAGCCGATCGATGGCCGGGCCGCCTGGATACCCCAGGTCCAGCATCTTCGCCGCCTTATCGAACGCCTCGCCGGCGGCGTCATCCAACGTGCGACCGAGCAACTGATAGGATCGGTCCCGGCTCACCAGGTACAAATGGGTATGCCCGCCCGAGACCACCAGCGTCACGCACGGTGTCGGAAAGTCGGGTTGCTCGATCCAGGCCGACGCCAGATGGCCTTCCAGATGATTGACCCCGATCAACGGGATCCGCATCGCATAGGCCAGCGCCTTGCCGAAACTCACTCCCACCAGGAGCGCGCCCGCCAGGCCGGGTCCACGGGTGACCGCGATCGCATTCAGATCGGACCAGCCGATCGTCGCCCGCCTCATCGCCTCCAGGACCACCGCTTCCACGGTCTCGATGTGCCGGCGCGCCGCCAGCTCCGGCACCACTCCCCCGTACGGTCCGTGCACCTCATCCTGGGAGGACAACACACTGGAGGCGACATGGCCCTTGCCCGTTACGACGGCCGCCGCGGTTTCATCACAGGAGGTTTCCAGGCCGAGGATTGTGGGGGCTGGTGACGGCACCTGATCGCTTTCGTTCAGAGAAGGGACCCGTGGGGCGTTGGGACGCGGAACGAGAAGGCGCCGACGGCCTTCCGAGACAGAACGGCCCTCGTACCGGTTCCCGCTACGAGGGCCGTCACACCGTCCGTGACAGAATCCTGTGTGGCACGGGGGAGGGCCACGTCAGACCCCTGCCATGGCCTCCTCTTCGACGAACGCCGGCAGGTCATCCTTGAGCACGACCTTTATCTTGCGCGCGTCCTTGAACCGTCCCTTGATCAATTCCTCCGAGAGCGGATCGCCGATGCTCTTTTGAATGGTGCGGCGCATCGGCCGCGCGCCGTAGAGCGGCTGGTATCCTTCCTTGATCAACCAATTCTTGACATCCTCGCCGATCTCAAGTTGCACCCCACGCTCCACTAACCGGACGTTGAGCTCCCTGATCAGAATGTCCAGGATGCCCAAGAGATGCTCTTTGACGAGCTGATGGAAGACCACCACTTCGTCGATTCGGTTGAGGAACTCCGGGCTGAACGTCCGGCGCAATTCAGCCAGCACCTCCTCCTTCATGCGCTGATCGTGGTCGCTCTGCTCCGTCC
>JBOHOM010000137.1:0-9245 GCA_050731075.1 Nitrospiraceae bacterium | reverse complement strand
CGCATGCCGGGACTCTCGAGCTGGAAAATCCCCGTGGTGCGTCCGGACGCGAGCAGCGTGTAGGTGGCCGGATCATCCAGCGGGAGCCGGACGATGTCCAGGAGCTGAGGCCGCTCGCCGGCGGCGGCTCCGGGTGCGCGGCGGGCATTGATGAGCCCGACGGCGTGATTGATCATGGTCAGGGTCTTCAGCCCCAGCAAGTCGAACTTGACCAGCCCGATTTTCTCGACGTCGCCCATCGGATATTGCGTGACGATTTCGTCGTTCGCGCCCTTGTACAGGGGCACGTGGTCCGTGAGCGGCTCCTGGGAGATCACCAGGCCGGCGGCGTGGGTGGAGGCATGCCGCGCCAGCCCCTCCAGCGCCCGCGCGACGGTCATCAGTTCGCCGATCTTCGGATCGGTGTCGGTCGCTTCCCGGAGGCGGGGCTCCTGGGCCAGCGCGTCTTCCAACGTGATGTTGAGCTGAGGCGGGACCAATTTCGCGACTCGATCCACCTCCGCGTAGGGAATCTCCATCACCCGCCCCACATCGCGAATCGCGGCCTTCGCGCCGAGCGTCCCGAACGTAATGATCTGGCAGACATGATCCTCGCCGTACTTGTCGATCACGTAGTTGATCACCTCGCCGCGGCGGTCCATGCAGAAATCCATGTCGATGTCCGGCATGGTGACCCGCTCGGGGTTCAGGAACCGTTCGAACAGCAGGTGGTACGCCAGCGGATCGATGTCGGTGATCCTGAGCGCATACGCGACCAGGCTGCCGGCCGCCGACCCGCGGCCAGGTCCGACCGGGATGCCGCGTGAGCGCGCGAAGTTGATGATGTCCCAGACAATCAGGAAGTATCCCGCATAGCCCATCGTGATAATGACCGTGAGCTCTTCCCGCAGGCGCGCCTCATAGGTCGCGGCCGGCACCGCGCCGGGCCGCTCCCGCAAGCAGTCCGCCAGCCCCTGCGTGGCCAGCTTTTCCAGATAACTTTCCCGGGTATATCCGTCAGGCGCCCGGTATTGGGGAAGGTACGAGGTGTTGAACGCCAGCTTGAGATCGCAATGCTCTGCAATCCGGCAGGTGTTGCGCACCGCGTCCGGGAGCTCGGCGAACTCCGCCACCATCTCGTCGGTGGATTTGACGTAGAGCTGGTCCGTGTCGAACCGGAGCCGGTTGGGATCGTTCAAGGTCTTGCCGGTCTGCAGACAGAGCATGACGTCGTGCGGGCGCGCGTCCTCCTTCTTCAGATAGTGGCAGTCGTTCGTGCCCGCCAGCGGAATCCCGAGCTTCTTGTGGATCTCCACCAGCCCGCGGTTCGCGACGCGCTGCTGTTCCAGGCCGTTCGCCTGCACCTCCAGGTAGTACTGATCCTTCCCGAAGATCTCCCGATACTCCCCCGCCGCGCGGATGGCCCCCTCCATGTCCCTCTGGCCGATGAGGTAGGGGACCTCTCCGCTGAGGCAACCCGAGAGCGCGATCAAGCCGTCATGGTGCTGCTGCAGCAGCTCCTTGTCGACCCGCGGCTTGTAATAGAACCCTTCGAGGTAGGCCTTACTCACCAGTTTGATGAGGTTCTGATACCCGGTCCGGCTCGAGGCCAACAGGATCAGGTGATAGTAATCATTGTGGGCGAGGTGGCCTTCCCGGTTCCGCCGGCTTCCGGGGGCCAGGTACGCTTCACAGCCGATGATGGGCTTGACCCCCGCGGCCTTCGCCTTCTGATAAAACTCGATGGCGCCGAACATGTTGCCGTGGTCTGTGATGGCGACCGCGGGCATGCCGAACGTCTTGACTTGCTTGATGAGGGGATCAATCTGAGTCGCCCCGTCCAGGAGGCTGTATTGCGTATGCAGATGGAGGTGAACGAATTGGGCAGGCAATGTGAGGAACCTCCGAGAAATTGTAATCGGACGCGTGGGCGATGTCAACGAAAAGAGGGGAAGGACTTCCGATGCCGATCGGGTCGGCCCGATGCTCGTGCGGCACCACTAGGTAAAAGAGCCCACACTCAGCCTCAGCGCCGCCTTGAACTTCAGGGACGCATCTGTTATTCTGGCCCTTCGTTTTGAGCCAGCGGCGGCTGCGGAGCGCAGGAGACAGGATGGCCGGTCTGAAACGGGCGTTGATCAGCGTCTCGAATAAAACCGGGGTCGTGGACCTGGCCCGCGGCCTGGTGGCGCTGGGCGCAGAAATCCTCTCCACGGGCGGCACCGCCAAGACCTTGCGGGACGCCGGCCTCCCGGTGACCGACGTGGCGGCCTATACCGGCTCACCGGAAATCCTGGACGGCCGGGTCAAGACGCTGCACCCGAAAATCTACGGAGGACTGCTCGGTCGACGCGGCGACCCCACGCACGCGGTCGAGATGCAACGGCACGGGATCGGCCCCATCGACGTGCTGGTGGTCAATCTCTATCCGTTCGAGGAGGCGATCTCGCGACCGGACTGCACGGTTGCGCACGCGATCGAGAACATCGACATCGGTGGCCCCTCGATGCTGCGCGCCGCCGCCAAAAATCATGACGAGGTGCTGGTCCTGGTGGACCCGGCCGATTACGCCCGTGCGCTGGACGCGCTCACCGCCGGCACGGTCACGCCCGAGCTCCGGCGCGAGCTGGCGACGAAAGTCTTTCAGCATACGGCCCGCTACGACAGCCTGATCGCCGGCTACCTGGAACGACTCGACCCGCACGCCGGAAAGTTTCCGGCGGTGCTGTCGCTGCGCTATGACCGGGTCGATCTGCTGCGATACGGGGAGAATCCGCACCAGCAGGGCGCGTTCTATCGCGAGCCGGGGACGCGCGAGCCCTCCGTGTCCCGGGCGACCACCCTGCACGGCAAAGCCATGTCGTACAACAACTACCTCGACGCCAATGCGGCGCTGGAGTTGGTGAAAGAGTTCGACGAGCCGGCCGTGGTGATCGTCAAGCATACCAATCCCTGCGGGGTCGCCCTCGGCGCGACTGGGGCGGATGCCTATGTCCGGGCGCGCGCGACCGATCCGGTGTCGGCCTTCGGCGGCGTGATCGCGTTCAATCGGCCGGTGGACCTCGCGGCGGCCAAGGAGCTCGCGTCCACCTTCATCGAGGTCGTGGTGGCGCCCGACTATGCCGCGGAGGCGCTCACGGAGTTGAAGCGGAAGAAGGATCTCCGCCTTCTGGCGGTCGGACCGCTCACCTCGGACGTGCGCGAGGGGCTGGATTTGAAACGATTGGTCGGCGGCCTGATCGTGCAGGATCGCGATCTGGGGATGCTCAAGGACCTTCGTACCCTGCCGGTGCCGACCAAACGGCGTCCCACCGACGAGGAATACGCCGCCTGCGCGTTCGCCTGGAAAGTGTGCAAACACGTGAAGTCGAACGCCATCGTGTATGCGCGGGAGGGGCAGACGGTCGGGATCGGCGCGGGGCAGATGAGCCGGGTGGACTCGGTCAGGCTCGCCAGCACGAAAGCGGTGCTGCCAGTGAAAGGCTGCGTCATGGCGTCGGATGCCTTCTTCCCCTTCCGGGACGGTCTTGACGCGGCGGCGCAAGCCGGCATCACCGCGGTCATCCAGCCCGGCGGTTCGATCCGCGATCAGGAGGTCGTCATGGCTGCGGACGAGCATCAGATGGCGATGATTCTGACCGGCATGCGGCATTTCCGTCATTGATCGAGTGGGTGCACACGTCCCTGTCGTCGCTCCGGCCCCGCGCGTGCTCGGTGGGTGGCCTCCCTCGCCGGACGGCCGGTGCGGGCGGGAGGCTCCTCAGTTCCTACCTCACTCTAAGAAGGGTTCTCGGTGAAAGTATTGGTGATCGGCAGCGGAGGGCGAGAACATGCCCTCGTTTGGAAGATCGCGCAAAGCCCGCGGGTCTCGGCCCTGTTTTGCGCGCCGGGGAACGCCGGGATCGAGCATGTGGCGCGCTGCGTCCCGATCGCCGTGGAGGACATTGCGGGGCTCCGGGCCTTCGTGAGGGCGGAAGGCATTGACCTGACGGTCGTCGGACCGGAGGGGCCGCTGGCGCTGGGCATCGTGGACGAATTCCGCCGAGCGGACCTGAGGATTTTCGGCCCGACGCGCGGCGCGGCGCGCATCGAGTCCAGTAAAACGTTCGCGAAAGGCCTGATGGTCCGCCATCAGATTCCCACGGCCGCGGCGCAGAGTTTTGACGGGCTGAAGGCCGCCCTGGACCATCTGGAGCACCAGCCGCTTCCGGTCGTGGTGAAGGCCGATGGGTTGGCGCAGGGCAAGGGCGTCGTCGTGGCCACGACACGGGACCAAGCCTGCCAGGCCGCGACGGCCATGCTCGAGAACCGAGCCTTCGGCGAGGCGGGGCGCCGGATCATCGTCGAACAGTTCCTCGACGGAGAGGAGTTCACGGTCATGGCGTTCACGGACGGGAAGACGGTGCTCCCGATGGTGCCCGCCCAAGATCACAAACGAGTCGGCGATGGGGACACGGGTCCCAACACCGGCGGGATGGGCGCCTATGCGCCGGCGCCGGTCGCCACTCCCGCGCTGCAACTGACGGTCATACGAGACGTGCTCCAGCCCATCGTGCACGCGCTGTCCCGCCTGGGGAGCCCCTTCACCGGCGTGCTGTACGCCGGTCTCATGGTCGTGCGCGGGACGCCCTACGTCCTGGAGTTCAATGCCCGATTCGGAGACCCGGAGACCCAGGTGGTCCTCCCCCTCTTGAAAACCGACCTCATCGACGTGATCGAGGCCGCAATCGCGCACCGCTTGGACCAATTGACGTTGGAATGGCACGAGCAGGCGGCCGTGTGCGTCGTGCTGACCTCGGCCGGCTACCCGGGCGCCTACGCAATGGGCGCGCCGATTCGGGGCCTGTCTCCGGAGCCTTCGTCCGAGAACACCCTCGTCTTTCACGCCGGGACGAAGCGACAGGGGAACGACGTCGTCACCGCAGGCGGCCGGGTCTTGGGAGTGACCGGTCTTGGCCCCAGCCTGACCGTTGCGAGAGAACGGGCGTACCGGGTCGCGCGCGCGATCGCCTTCGATGGTTGTCATCTTCGGTCGGACATCGCCACCCGCGCGCTCCAATCAGTCAGTTGAACGAAGAGGCCACCCGGTGGGACAGATAGAGTTGGGAGCCGCCATGGCAACGAGGCTGACCGTCCAGGGTGACCCGTCCGATCGGATCGTGGAGCATGTCGCGCAGCTCGTTCGCCGCGGCGGCGTCGCGGCCATCCCCACCGAGAGTTTCTACGCGTTAGGGGCGGCCGCCTTGGACGCCGCGGCCGTCCGTCGCGTGCACGCGATCAAGGGCCGGACGGATGGAAAACCGATCCTGGTGGTGATCTCGGATCGGGCCCAACTGGACCGGCTGGTGGCCGAGATCACGCCGGCCGCGTCCATGCTGATCACACGGTTCTGGCCGGGGCCCTTGACGATTATCTTCCCGGCCTCCCCGCTGCTGCCCGACGCCCTGACCGCGGGAACCGGCACGGTGGGGGTCCGGCAGACCGCCCACCCGGTGCTCGTCCGGTTGCTCCGTCAGACGGGGCCGTTGACCGGGACCAGCGCCAATCGTTCAGGGCAGCCGGCGGCGCGATCGGCTGAGGAAGTGGAGAAGAGCCTCGGAGCCGAGCTGGACCTGATCGTGGATGCCGGCCCGACATCGGGCGGACCGCCGTCTACCATCGTTGATGCCATGGGTCCGATCCGGCTCTTGCGGGAAGGCCCGATTTCCCGTCAACAGATTGCGGCAGCCCTGGCTCAGTCGGGCATGAGCTTGGTGTCCTAATCATCGCGGCGCAGGAGGGGCGGGGCGAAGGCTCGCTGGAGAGAAGGGCGATCGTTCCGGCACAGTCGTCTAACAGGGAGGGAACGGCATGAGAAGGAAGCGGCTAGGGATGGTGCTGGGGTCGGTGATGTTGGCGGGGTCGATGGGGGTCGGGCTGACCGGCTGTGATTACTGGCCGCCGGCGCTCCAAGCTCAGCTCGAGCAGTTGCGGGCTGAGTCGCAGGGCTTTGCGGCCGAGCGCGCCAAGCTGGAGAGTCAACTCGCGCAAACCGCCAAAATGAGGGATGACCTGCAGGCCCGGGTCACTGAGCTGATGACTCAGAATCAGGAAATGACCACGAAGCTCACCGCGCTCGAGCAGAGCCTGGCGGCCGAGCGGGAGAAGGCCGCGAAGATGGGCAAACCGGCCGCCAAAAGCGCCAAGGCCAAAGGCGCCAAGAAGCCCGTCGTCAAGAAGCGGCCGTAGCGCGTGGTCACGACTTTTTGGGAGATGAGGAGGAGGACGATCCAGAGGGAGTAGCCGCGGGTCCCGGAGCGGGGCCGGGGTCGGACCCGGTCTTGGCAGCCGTCCCCGCTGACCCGGTCGCTGCGGGAGCGGGCGCGTCGCCCGGTTTGGCGGAATCAGCTCCTTTCTGGCCGTCGACGGGCTTCTCCGCCGATTCCGATGGAGCCGGGGGCTTGAGCTTGTCGGAGTAATCGGTCACGTACCAGCCGCTCCCCTTGAACATGATGGCGGGGGGCGAGATTAGTTTGCTCACCGGCTTGCCACACCGGACACACTTCGAGACCGGCGCATCGCTCATCTTTTGTCTCACTTCAAACCGGTGCTGACAACTCAGGCACAGGTATTCGTAGATCGGCACGTGCGACCTCTCAGGCCAACTTGTCCAGCGCGGCTTGCATCCGATCCACGCCTCGCCTGATCGCCTCCACGCCGGTCGCGTAGGAGAGCCGGAGGTGCGAGGGGCTCCCGAACGGCTCACCCGGCACGACCGCGACCTGCGCCTCCTTCAGGAAATAATCGGCGAGGTCTGCGGCGGTGGAGATGGTGCCGCGAGCACTCCGCCGGCCGAACACGCCGGCCACGTTTGGAAAGGCGTAGAAGGCTCCCGCCGGCATGCGGCAACTGATTCCCGGCAACTTGTTCAGCCGCTCCACGATCAGCCGACGGCGACGATCGAATTCCGCCACCATCTGCCGGGTGAAGGCGTCGCCGCCCCGGAGCGCGGCCACGGCGGCTTTCTGCGAGATCGAGGTCGGGTTCGACGTGCTCTGGCTTTGAATGTTGGCCATGGCCGTGATGAGCTCCTTCGGCCCCGCGGCATACCCGATCCGCCACCCGGTCATCGCATACGCTTTGGACACTCCGTTCACGACCACGGTGCGCGCGGCCACGTCCGGCCCCAGCGCCGCGATACTGAGGTGGCGGGCGCCGTCGTAGAGGATTTTCTCGTAGATCTCGTCGGAGACCAGGATCAGGTCGTGCCGCAGGGCCACCTCCGCAATCGCTTCGAGCGCGGCGCGATCGTAGATCGCGCCGGTGGGATTACACGGACTATTCACGATGATGGCCTTGGTCCGCGGTGTGACGCACGACTCCAGCTTGGCGCGGTCGACCGCGTACCCTTCCGCCTCCCGCGTCTCCAGGAGCACCGGCGTCGCATCGTTGAGCAGCACCTGGTCCCGGTACGACACCCAGAATGGGGTGGGGATAATCACCTCATCGCCGGCTTCCAACAGGGCCTCGGCCAGGTTGTATAAGGTGTGCTTGGCGCCACAGGAAACGAGCACCTGCGAGGGGTCATACCGCAGACCCTGCTCGGCCTCCAGTTTGGCGGTAATCGCGCGCTTCAGCTCGTCAATGCCGGAGGAGGCGGTGTACTTGGTGAACCCGCTTCGGATCGCCGCTTCCGCCTCGGCTTTCACCAGATCCGGCGTATCGAAATCCGGCTCCCCGGACGCGAAATCGACCACGTCCACCCCCTGTGCGATCAACGCCTTGGCCACGGCCATGAGGCTGAGGGTCGGGGAGGGGACAATCCGCCCCGCGCGGGCCGCCAGCTTCATGGGGTGTGCCTCCGCAGCCGTTGGCGCAGGCGTTTCGCCACCTCGGGGTGGACGAAGTCTTTCACGGTGCCTCCCAGGCCAGCCAGCTCCTTGATGATGCTGGAGGTGAGATAGGAATACTCTTCTCTCGGCATGAAGAAGACTGATTCGACCGTTTGGTCGAGCTTCCGATTGATGAGCGCCATTTGGAATTCGTGCTCGAAGTCGGAGATGGCCCGCAGCCCGCGGATCACCGCCCGCGCGCCGCGCTGCCGGACATAGTGCACCAGGAGCCCCTCGAAGGTCTCGACCTCCACCCGCGCCAAGTCCTTCGTGGCCAGCTTCACCATTTCCACGCGCTCCGCCACGTCAAACAGGGGGCTCTTGCCGGGGTTGGGCGCGACGGCGACGATCACCTTGTCGAAGACCCGGAGGCTCCGGGTGATGATATCGGTATGACCGTGGGTGATGGGATCGAACGTGCCGGGGTACACCCCTATGTTCATGAGGAGGGAGTCCCCTTCACCGTGACCCCGAACACCGACAGGGTGGTGTCACCATAGCCATATTCGCGCACGAGGGTCAGGCGGCCAACCTGGGAGGGAAGCGGAAGTTTGGTGAACCGTTCGAGGATCACGGTTGATTCGGGCGTTATGATAGCAGCTTGATCCAGCGATGGCAACAGCGTCGCCCCCGTGCCGGTGTGGTAGGGCGGGTCCGCAAACACAATATCATAGGGACCGCCCCGCGCCTCCCCCCGTCGGAGGAAGACGCCCGCACGACGGGCCTGAATGTCGGCTGATCCTCCCAGCCCACACTTTTCTAGATTCGCCCGCAGGACACGGAGCGCAGTCGGGTCCGGTTCGACGAAGGTGACCCAGCGGGCGCCACGGCTGAGCGCTTCGATCCCGATCGCCCCGGTCCCCGCGTAGAGATCCAGGAAGCGCGCTCCGTCGATTCGAAGGCCGAGGATCGCAAACAACGCCTCCTTGACGCGATCCGCGGTCGGGCGCAGGCCAAGCCCTTTGGGTCCCACCAGCCGACGTCCCTTCTGAAGCCCGGCGATGACGCGCATCGCGCCCCCCTCACGTCCACAGTGAGCTGGACTGTACTATACCGTTTTTTTGACGGTCACGGTAGAGGAGGCCCGACCGGGGGTGACGATTCACTCCCCGGGCCGCGCTCCTGGTGGGGGACCGGACACCACTGGCCGGCCGTTGTAACAGCTTTGACGGGTCCGGAATTGGTAGGTATAATGCTTCCCCTTCACCGGCCTGATCGTGTGAGGATGGGTGACTGCAAGGGAAACGACGCAGCGCCCTGGATCCGACCGGATGAGGGGACTAGCGAGCAGTGACCGTCTGGGCGTCTGGGGACGCGAGGCTCTTCCGCCTGTTCATTGCAATCGTTCGATCGATGATCGAGCCGCAGTTAATGCATTTCCAGGCATAGAAGATG
>JBOHOM010000136.1:0-5430 GCA_050731075.1 Nitrospiraceae bacterium | reverse complement strand
GAGCAGGTCCTCACCGGCACATACGCCGACGGGCTCGGCAATATCCAGAAGGTGCCGGACCGGATCGACTTTGATCCCTATCCCTGGCATTCGATGGCGATCTGGATCCTCACCCAGATGAAGCGCTGGGGGCACATCAAGGGTGACATCAACTATAAAGCAGTGGCTGAGCAAGTCTATCTGGCGGCAGACTGCGATCGCATCGCCAAGGAACTGGGCTACCCGACCCACAAGGCTACCTCAATGAAGCATACGATCATGGGCAAGGTATTTGATCCAAACCTGGCCGACGCTTATGTCAAAAGCTTCAAGATTCACAGCATGGCGTGAAAAGAAAAGGAGATCAAGACGGTATGGCGGCACTGGCGCGAGAGCGGACAGGGAACTTCAAGGACACCCTGTTCATGTCGGGGACATTCCTGTTGGTATTCCTGGTGGCCTGGCACCTGTTTACCCTACGCCCGGCCTTTGATCCGAAGGGTCTGACCGAGGACCAACTCCAGACGATGGAGTTCAATGGCGATATTGTGCGGACGCCCGAGGGGGGATACGCCTGGAATCCGGAAAAGGAAAAGGTGAAAGGCGTGCCCGGCCCGCTGGCAGTCCTGGAAAAAGCCTGGACCGAGCTGGGCGAAGCGTTCCTGAAGAAGGGGACCAACGACCACGGGATTGCTTACCTGGTGCTCTACACAGTGTCACGCTTCGCTGCCGGCTTCTTAGCTGCGTCGATAGTAGCGATCATGCTCGGGGTGCTTCTCGGTCTCAACAAAGTGCTGTTCCGGGCGGTCAATCCTTACATTCAGATCCTCAAGCCGATTTCGCCGCTGGCATGGATGCCGCTGTTGCTCTATACGGTGAAGGATCCGAAATGGACGGCCGTGTTGGTGGTCTTTATGGCGGCGCTCTGGCCGACCCTGGCTACGACGGCGTTTGGGGTCAGTTCGTTGCGAAAGGATTATCTACACGTGGCCGCCATTCTCCAGTTGTCCTGGTTCAAACGCCTGTACAAGGTCATCCTGCCGGGGGCGGCGCCGACCATCGTGAACGGACTCCGAATCTCGTTCGGGAGCGCCCTTGTGGCGGTGGTGCCGGCCGAGATGTTGCTGGGCGAGCTAGGCGTGGGGTATCTCACCTGGATCGAGTGGAACAACCTCGATATCGCCGGCGTGATCTTCGCCATTCTGGTCGTCGGGGTGGTCGGGGTCATCCTGGATTCAGGATTCAATAAGCTCGCCGGGCTCGTGACCTATCAGGAGTAAGCCATGGCATTTCTCGAGGTCGATCACGTAACCAAGTACTTTCCGAGTCCTTCCGGGACCGGCCAGGTGTGTATCTTCAAGGATGTGACGATCAAAATCGACAAAGGGGAGTTTGTGACCACCATCGGGCACTCGGGCTGCGGCAAGACTACCCTGCTGAACATCATCGCCGGGCTCGAAACGATGTCAGAAGGCGCCATCATCTTGGGTGGAAAGGAGGTGGTTGGACCAGGTTTAGATC
Source organism: Nitrospiraceae bacterium (assembly GCA_050731075.1). Taxonomy (GTDB): domain Bacteria; phylum Nitrospirota; class Nitrospiria; order Nitrospirales; family Nitrospiraceae; genus 40CM-3-62-11. The sequence continues at coordinate 3,930 of JBOHOM010000136.1, read as the reverse complement.
GGATGGTCGTGTTCCAAACCTTCTCGCTGATGCCGTGGATGACCGTATTCCAGAATATCCGATTGGCCGTCAGAGCGGCGTATCCCGACTGGGACGGCAACAAGATCACCGCGCATGCCCGCAAATACGTGGAGTTGGTGGGACTGAAGGGGGCGGAGGATCAACGGCCGACGGCGCTCTCGGGAGGCATGAAGCAGCGGGTCGGACTGGCGCGCGCCTTTTCGATTGAACCGAAAGTCTTGCTCCTGGACGAACCCTTCGCGCAGATCGATGCGCTGACGAGGGGGGTGATCCAGGAAGAATTGATTCAAATGTGGAATACGACCCGCAACACCGTCTTTATGGTGACCCATGACGTGGATGAGGCGATCCTGCTTTCGGACCGAATTCTCTTGATGACCAACGGGCCGTCGGCGCGCGTCGCGGAGATTGTGGACGTGACGATTCCACGACCGCGCTCGCGGGAAACGGTCATCGAACATCCGCATTACTACAAGATTAGAAACCATATCATTCATTTCCTCGTTCGACACGCCAAACATGGGACGGGCGGCGACGGAGGACCCCCGGACCAGTCTGTCAGTGACGCTCCGGTCGAGGTGAATTTTGAGAGGGACTCATCCGTGCTGCGCTGACCGCGTGGCAGGAACACTTCCGAAAGAAGGAGGGAACAGATGGAAAGGAATGGGAAGGTGGAGAGCAAGATAGCGCGAGACGTCATCAAAGCTAAGCGGCTGGAGAAGAAGGTTACGATTGCCGATCTCGCAAAAACTGTCGGCAAGAACCCGACCTTTGTCGCGGCGGCACTGCAGGGTAACCACCGGTTGACCCTAGACGAGGCCAAGAAGGTGGGGAAGGCGCTGGAGCTCGATAAGGACACCACAGAATCGCTCTCGAAGTTTCCGGTTCGGACTGATTTCCCAAATACGACCGACCCGTTCAAATACCGGCTCATGGAGATCATCGGGGTGTACGGAGACGCCCTGCGCGAGATGGCGAATGAGATGTTCGGCGACGGCATCATGAGCGCGATCGATTTTACGCTGGACATGGAACGCGTGACCGGTAGCCAGGGCGAGGCCCGCTGCAAGATCACGCTGAACGGCAAGTGGCTGGAGTACAAATCGTTCTGACCGGGCGGGTCGTAGGTGAAGGAGCCATGCGGCAGCTTGCGAACAAGGCGGCTGCGGAGAAAAAGGCGACCTTGGAATCTCTTGGCAAGGCGCTGAACTACTCGAATGATGAGGAATGGGCGCCGGCGAAGTAGGTGAGGTCCGCACGTGATGCGCTTGTGGCGGATTGCCCGCCGCAAGCGCGTGGAAAGAATATCGGATAGAACGCACGTATCGAAGGATTCCGAGGAGAGTCTCATGGGATTGAGGATGAGCAAGGTTGGGTTCCTGGCTGTTCTTCTGTGCATTGGGCTGTTGACGGAAGCGAGCAGTGGCTGGGCGCAGGAGCCAGACCCGCCAATCCCGCCCCAGGTTAGTGCTGCAGACACGGCCTGGGTCCTGACCTCCTCAGCGCTGGTGTTCGCCATGGTCGTGCCGGGCCTCGCGCTGTTTTATGGGGGACTCGTTCGAAGCAAGAACGTGCTGGGCACGATCATGCACAGTTTCGTCATCCTGTGCCTGGTCAGCTTGCTCTGGATCCTGTTCGGCTACAGCTTGGCCTTTGGTCCGGATCACAGAGGGGTGATCGGAGGGCTCGAGTGGGCGGGGCTGAGCGGCGTCGGCATGGCCCCCCATCCGACCTACGGTCCGACCATTCCACACCAGGCGTTCATGGTGTTTCAACTCATGTTCGCGGCGATCACGCCGGCCTTAATCACCGGGGCCTTCGCCGAGCGGATCAAGTTCAGCGCGCTGCTGGTGTTCAGTGTGCTGTGGTCCCTCCTGATCTACTGCCCGGTGGCGCATTGGATCTGGGGCGGCGGCTGGCTGGGCAGAATGGGGGCCCTGGATTTCGCCGGGGGAGCCGTTGTGCACATCAGCTCAGGCATGAGCGCCCTGGCCTGCGCGATGGTGCTCGGTCAGCGTCACGGCTATGGGACTGAGTACATGGCGCCTCATAACCTGCCGTTCACACTCCTGGGGACCGGGCTGCTCTGGTTTGGCTGGTTCGGATTCAACGCGGGAAGCGCGCTGGGCGCGAACCAGACCGCGGTGGGAGCGTTTGTGGCGACTCACACGGCCGCGGCGACCGCCGCCTTGACCTGGCTGCTGGTGGAATGGTTGCACCGAGGCACGCCCACGGTGTTGGGGGTGGCCAGCGGCGCGGTGGCCGGCTTGGCAACGGTTACCCCTGGAGCCGGCTATGTGGGGCCATTCTCCGCCCTGCTGATCGGGTTGCTGGCCGGTTCGTTGTCCTATCTTGCCATCGCCTGGAAGGGAAAGCTCGGCTATGACGACTCGCTCGATGTCGTCGGCATCCATGGAGTCGGCGGAACCCTTGGGATTCTGGCAGTGGGCCTGCTGGCCTCTAAGGCAATCAATCCGGGAGGCGCGGATGGCCTCTTCTTCGGGAATCCGAGTCAGTTGGGCATTCAAGCAGTGACAGCTCTCACGACGGCGTTGTTCACTTTTGTCGGAACCTATCTGATCCTGAAACTGGTGAACCGCGTGGTTGGGTTGAGAGTCTCTTCAGACCAGGAACGGATGGGGTTGGATCTGAGCCAGCACAACGAGCGCGCGTATTCGTGACGGTGAAAACGGTCCCCACCTTCGTTCTCGGGTCGCCGGAACCCTCAACGTACGAGGTAAAGTACGCCTCGGATTCCGGCTCGCCTGCGGCCTCGGTGGGTGACCGTTTTGACCGTCACGGGCCTGTTGTGACGACATCGCAAGTCAGGAGTTGGCTCGCCTGATGAGGGTTTTCGTGATAGGCTCGTCTACCTACTATGTGCGCAGTATGGACTCGACCAGAGGACCATGGAGGTCAAGAGAAAGCCGGATGGATCTCATCCTTCTCGGTCATGCGGGGACTGGGCGCCCGCCTGGCAGTATTGAGCACGTGGGCCCTCATTTCCTGTACCCACTCAGAAATCTCCGGGTTTCGGCCGCTGGGACCTGCCGGGTCGGACGATAAGTACGTTCACGAGTTCTCCAATTTCGTCTTCCCCAAGCAAATTGGGCATTTTATCCGAGTGAGTCTGCACAACCTCGACCCTCTTGGCCAGGAGGTCAGCGTCATCTACAACTCGGATAGCGGCATTATGCTCACTGTGTATGTTTATCCGACAAGGCGGTCGAGTCTCGATACAGAGAAGGATCCGTTGGAATACCATTTTCAGGGAGTCAAGGGCGTAGCAATGAGAAATAGCCCCGGGGCCAATCTTGTTTCCGAAGGATCTGCTCGCGTGATGCAAAACGGGAAAAGCTACAGCGGCAAAATGGCGGTCATGACCATGGAAGATTTTCGAGCGAAAGCGAAGCCATCACGTAAGCGCCCAAAGGGAATTTCGGAATTGCGTGTATTCAGACTTGGGGAGCACTTCATCAGGTACCGCATGGCATACACCGAGGCGATCCGAGGCAAGGCAGAGAAGGAGATCAAAGACTTCATGAGCGCCCTCAAGTGGCCTGCTGAAGAAAGCTAGACGCCTCCACCCGCGTCTGGGCCTCCGGCGGAAGAGATGCCCACGGAGGCTTTCGCCATGGCGTGACTCACTTAAGGGGGTGGCCTGGCTGATCCATCCTCCGCATCTCACGCTTCCAATGAAGTCTCGGATGGAACGGATGCACGGCGAGGTTCGCGCCATCGCGCTCGCTGTCTGCGGCTAGCAGAACGGCTGCCGCTGCGCCGTTCCGATGGTCCGATAAGGCGCGGACGGCCACCCGGGGGTAACGCATGATGGCGCAACCGAGACCGTGCGCCGTTCGTCAGCCCAGACGGGCGCGCCACCCTTCGTCAATCGAGGCCCTTCCCTCC
>JBOHOM010000135.1:0-8290 GCA_050731075.1 Nitrospiraceae bacterium | reverse complement strand
ACCGTCCCCAGCACCGCTCGGCCGGCCGCGACATAGGCCACGGCCTGCTCGGCGCCCCGGCGGTCCAGGCCGCACTCAGATTGAAGCCAGGTGAGGGGTAAGGGGTGAGGGGTAAGGGGTAAGTCAGGCTTGGGGACTGCTTCCGTCGGAATGAGTCGATCCAACTCAGCCCGGATCGCGGCGACTTCTGCGGACAATTCTTGGGTGCGCGACGGGGCTTCTCCCCGCCAGAATGGAATCGTCGGCGGCGCTCCGTGGGCATCTTCGACCCGCACTTTTCCGGTCTCGACCCCTCGAATGCGCCAGGACGCGTTGCCCAGCAGGATGATGTCCCCGGCCAGACTCTCCACCGCAAAGTCTTCATCCACCGAGCCGACCACCGTACCCTCCGGCTCGGCGATGACGGCGTAATTCGCGGTATCGGGGATCGCGCCACCCGAGGTAATTGCAGCCAGGCGGGCTCCTCGCCGGGCGCGCAGGCGCCGATTGACCCGATCGTGATGCAGGTACGCGCGTCCTCGTCCCCGGCGTGTGCCAATGCCGTCGGCCAGCATACGGATCACCGCGTCGAAATCTTTCCGGTCCAGACCGCGGTAGGGATAGGCGCGCCGGCAGAGGTGAAACAACTCGTCTTCCTGCCATTCGCCGGTGGCCACGGTTGCCACGATCTGTTGGGCCAAAATATCCATCGGGGCGTCCGGCACGTCGAGGCGATCGAGTGTCCCTGACCGGATCGCCCGCACCAACGCCGCGCACTCGAGCAGTTCATCCCGGGTGGTGGCAAAGAGCCGGCCCTTCGGCAGGGCGCCGACCCAGTGCCCGGACCGGCCCACCCGCTGCAGACAAGTGGCGATCGCGCGGGGCGAGCCGATCTGGCACACCAAGTCAACGGTTCCCACATCAATCCCCAGCTCCAGAGAGGCCGTCGCCACCACGACGCGGGTCTCGCCGCGTTTCAGCCGTTCCTCGGCCGAGAGCCGGATCTGCCGGGACAGACTGCCATGGTGGGCAGCAACCACCTGTCCGCCCAAACGCTCCTCCAGGTGATGGGCCACCCGTTCCGCCAGCCGCCGGGTATTCACGAAGACCAGGCAGGATCGGTGCTCGTGCACGAGGGCGGCCACCCGGTCGTAGATGTCGCTCCAAATCGCATTCGTGGCGACCGCGCCCAACTCGTCCTTGGGAACTTCGACGGCCAGGTCCATCTGGCGACGATGACCGATATCCACGATGCGCAACGGCTGACGAGGGCCGCGTGACGAGCCGACCAGAAGTTTTGCAATCGTCTCGATCGGTCGCTGCGTCGCCGACAGGCCGATCCGTACCGGCGTGGAAGTGGTCACCGCTTCAAGCCGCTCCAGCGACAGGGCCAGATGCGCCCCGCGCTTGTTCGGGGCCACGGCGTGGATTTCATCCACGATCACGGTCCGCACATCCTGCAATATCTTTCGACTTTTCTCGGCGGTGAGCAGCAGATAGAGCGATTCCGGCGTCGTGATCAGGATATGGGGCGGCCGCCGGAGCATGAGCTGGCGATCCCAGGCCGGGGTATCGCCGGTGCGGACCGTCACGCGGATCTCGGGCATCAGCAGGCCCGCCGCCATGGCCGCGTTGGCAATCTCCGCCAGCGGCTGTTGCAGGTTCTTCTGGACATCGTTGCTGAGCGCCTTCAAGGGCGAGACATACAAGACCTGCGTCCGGTCTTCCAGCTCGCCCGCGAGCGCCTGCTTGAACAGGCTATCGAGGCAGGACAGGAAGGCGGCGAGCGTTTTGCCTGATCCGGTGGGTGCCGCGATGAGGAGATCCGTTCCGTCCGCAATCGCGGGCCAGCTCCGGGCCTGCACGTCGGTGGGCGAGCCGAAGCGCCCCACGAACCAGTCTGCAATCACGGGATGAAACAAGGAGAGCGCCATGGGGATCGGATCTTACCACGCCGCCGGGCTCGGGGATACCTCGTAGCACCAGACCCCTACGCGGCCTTACACACAGCTCGCCAACCCCCCGGTTGCTACACGCGGAGAAACACGATGTCCGCCAGACAGACCGCGAGATTATTGATCGAGTGGGCCACCATGCCGGGAAGCAGGCTGCCGGTTTTTTCGTACGCCCAGGCCCAGAGCACCCCGGTCCAGAACACGCTGGCAAACCCCAATGCCCCGTAACCGTGCGCCGAGGCAAACACCGCGGTGCTGACCACAGCGGACGCGGTCCACCCGAATTTCCGACGGAGGGTCGCGAACAGGAGCCCGCGAAAGACCATCTCTTCGAACACCGGCGCCATCACCACGTACTCCACGATGCTGGTCCCCAGCACCGGCAGAGTCCCCCAGACCAGATCCTCGTCAAACCATTCGGTCCAATGGCTGCTGAGATGGAGCGAGTCTGCGGCCAGCCCCAGCACCCACTCACCCGCGACCCCGGCCGCCAGCACGGCCGGGACCACCACCGCGAGTCGGCCCCACCTCGCCGGAGACGGCCGGAGCCGCAGCCACTGGCCAAAGCCCACGCCCGTCGGCTTCAGCAGATGCCGATATGCCAGGATGAGCAACGGCAGGTTGATGAGGGGGATCGCCAGGGTCCTGAGCAGCAGATTGTCCGCTTCGACGAACTGGAGGCTCAAGGTCAGGACCGCCCCCATCGCCCCGCCCCTGACCAGCACCGCCGCCGCAGTCCGCCCGCGCCACGGGGGCGGGACTTGAGACGTCTCGATGCTCAGCGCACGGGGGTCGCGACGGCGCGCGACGATGACCACAAGCGCGACGGCGCCCGCGACGAACAGCGCCATTTCGATCGCAGCAAATGTCCGAGTCCGCCCCAACAGCAGCGTTCCACGAGCTGCCAAGGTCTCCCCTACCGACGAGACGAGCGCCCGATCGCCGGCACGCGTCGCCAAACTGATTGCGAGGCGGTCATAAAACCAGTCCGACGGAAGGGTCTCCGCCAGGTTCGCCTGGAGCGCCAGTTCCACGGCCCGGTTCAACCTCGGCTCAAGATAACCGGCTCTGATCAGCCGCGCGAAGAATGGGTAGGGATTCCGGCGGCCCTTCCAGTCATCGGCTCTGCGGCGGACTTGATCGCGGCGGCCGGCTTCCGCTTCCAGGATGGCAAGATGGAGGTGGACGACGGGATCCAGTGAGGACGCGGCGAGCTCCTCATACCAGGCGATTGCCAGCGCCTGTTCATCGAGACTCCCGCCCGACGTCAGGTCGTAGAGCAGCCGCTCCCATGCAGGCGCCTGCCTGAGGGCCTCTTCCAGGTCCATCATGCGGCCGACCATGAGCGCCAGCGCGCGCTCCGGCGACGCGATCCGTTCCAATCGAGGCAGAGTGAACTGGAGCACCCCGAACAACGCAAACGCGGATATCAGAATGAGCGCAGAGAGAATCGTCAGCACGGGTGAGAAGCGCGGCGGGCGCGGGCCGGGGCCACCAGGAACGCCTTCTTCGTGGGGAGGGAGCAAGGATGCCCCCCCGTTGGACGCCGGCTGATCCACCGAACCCTCCGAGCGCGCGGGAGTATAGCACGGCGGGCACTCCACGAGGAATAAAGCCGGTGGCGGGAATGTCCGCGCTTCGCTATACTAGTGCCGTTCCAACTTTTCCTGGATAAGGACCAGGGAGTCACCCGGGATCTGAGGCAGCGCATGGCCGGATGGCTGTCGAGAACTCCGGGAGCCAAGTTGGAACGGCACTAGCCGCGTCCGAAGGGCGCACGCACTTACCAGATCCCCATCGCGTAGAAAGGCCCATCGTGGCGGAACGCTTCGGCGAACTTGCTCCTCCGGCGCGCTTGCTGCTGGGTCCCGGCCCGAGCATGGTCCATCCACGCGTGCTGCGCGCCATGGCGTCTCGCTTACTGGGGCATCTGGACCCTGCGTTTCTCAGGCTGATGGATGAGATCCAGGAAATGCTCCGGGACGTGTTTCGAACCGGCAACCATTTCACGATCGCGGTTTCCGGCACCGGCTCGGCGGGCATGGAAGCCGTGCTGGTGAACCTGACCGAGCCCGGCGATCGGGTGATCATCGGCATCAACGGCGTGTTCGGCGCCAGGATGGCTACCATCGTGGAACGGTGCGGCGGCAGGCCGATTCGCCTGGAAGCGCCCTGGGGCCGGATCGTCGAAGCCGATGCCGTTCAGCAGGCGCTCGCTCGGTTTTATCCGGTGAAAGCGGTCGCGCTCGTCCATGCTGAAACGTCCACCGGAGTCCGCCAACCGTTGGAACAGATCGGGCAACTTTGCCGGCAGCACAGCGCGCTGTTCATCGTGGATGCGGTCACCTCCCTGGGGGGGATGCCGGTCGAAGTGGACGGCTGGGGGATCGATGCCTGTTACAGCGGAACTCAGAAGTGCCTGAGCTGCCCGCCCGGCCTGGCCCCGGTCACGCTCAGCGACCGCGCGGTGGAGGCGATCCGACGTCGAACGACGCCTTGCCAGAGCTGGTACCTGGACTTGTCGCTGGTGGCGGATTATTGGGCGGAGTCGAAGCGGGCCTACCACCACACCGCGCCGATCTCGATGCTCTACGGCTTGCGCGAAGCGTTGAGACTCGTCCTCGGTGAGGGGCTGGAGGCTCGTTTCGAGCGACACGACTTGAACAGCATCGCGCTCATGGCGGGCCTCGGCGCCCTTGGCCTGACCCCATTCGCCGAAGAAGGGCACCGGTTGACCACCCTGCACTGCGTCACATTGCCGGTCCAGGTCCAGGACGCCCCCGTCAGAGCGGAACTGCTGCAAGAGTTCGGGATTGAGATCGGCGGCGGACTCGGTGTTCTCCACGGGAAGGCCTGGCGGATCGGGTTGATGGGCGAGTCGTCGACTCGGGCCAATGTACTGGCCCTTCTCGGCGCGCTCGAGAAGATCTTTCTTCGCCACCAATGGATCACCCAACCGGGACTCGCTCTACAAGCGGCATCACGGACCTATTTCGGCCACGGCCAGCAGGTCCCGGTTTAGGACCCTGAAGGAAAGGGGGGGACCACGAGCATCATGAAACGCTCTCTTGTGTGGGGAACCGTCTTGGTCCTCCTGATCCTCGTTGGAGGGATCGCGTACTGGGGCATCCGGGCAATGCTGAACGGGGCAGACCAGCCGGTGGCCATCCCTCCGGAGAAGGTCGCGGACTACGTTCATGCCGTCATCGAGGCCAACCGCACCGTGTATGCGACCAACGTCGTGGACAAGATGCAGGAGAAGGGCATCGTTGAAGCGGCGGAACACTGGCGGCAGGAAAATGCCTTGCCCCTTCCGGCTCAGTTCTTGATCGATACCGGCCGACTCGTGGCGGAAAGAGGCTTGGGGATCAAGTATCGGTTGGCGAGCTTGTCGCCCATCTACGTCTGGAACAATGCGCAGTCGGATTTCGAGCGGAAGGGACTGGAGGCTGTGGCCAAGAATCCGGAGCGGCCGTATACCGGATTTATCCGGATCGGACGGGAGAGGTTTTTCCAAGCCGTCTATGCCGACCGCGCCGTGGCCCATGCCTGTGCGGAGTGCCACAACCGACACCCCAACAGCCCGAGGCGGGACTACAAGCTCAACGACGTCATGGGAGGGATTGTGATCACCATCCCGGCCGGTCCGTAGGGCGACCGCTTGGCAGAAGGCTAAGGTTGAGGTTGAGGCTGAGGTCCTGAAATCTCAAAAGAGCCAACAGATCTTAACTCAACCTTAACCTCAACCTAGACCTGCCCCCTCACATCAGCGCCGGACGTAGAAGAGTTCCAGCGCGTCCCGGAACCCAAAGAGGCGACCGCGCTGGAACGAGTCGCGGAGGCGCTCCTTCACTCCCTGGACTGCTTCCCCGTCGTCCCTCTCCACGACCCGCTGGGAGATCATCATCTGTAGGGCTACATCCAGCAGCCGCTTCATCCTGCTCTCCATCTCCGGCGTCACGAACTCATGCATCACTTGTCTGGCCCGGTCTATCACGAGGTTGTCCTTGAAGGTGTCATAGCCCTGCCGTGCAACCGCCCGTTCCCGAATCAGATCGAGTTCAGCCCTGACGCGTGCGACATCCTTCACCAACAGCGCAAACACCTCCTTCCGCCCCTCGTCGTACAGCTTCTTCTCCATCTCTTCGAGGATGACGGCGGGATCCGGCGGCGCTTCTTTGACCTCAAAGGCGCCAAACCGTAATCGTTCGTATAACGTCCGCTTCTCCGGATCCCCGATGACCTCGTAGGCCGCGTTGATCTCCCGGATCTTCGCCTCAGCTTCCTTGCTGCTCGGATTGCGGTCGGGATGATACCGGAGGACCAGCTTCCGGTAGGCCTTCTTGATCTGCTCGCCCGAGGCGTCCCGCGACACACCGAGCGTCTCGTAATAGTCCAGGTGAGCCATATTTGCGCGAGACTATAACATCCGGTGGAGTGACCCGCAACGCGCTGAAAGGAAACTCTGACTGGATGATCGGTTCTGCACTATAATACCGCGCTCGAACTCATCAAGGATGATGCGGTGACACCAACTTCCTGGCGCGAAGGCGTCACTCCATATCAATGGCTCGTCCTGCTGGTGGCCTGGCTCGGGTGGGTTTTCGATTCCATGGACGCGACGATCTACGCCATCGTCCTCCATCCCGCGCTGGAAGACTTGCTGACAGCCTCGGGTGGCGCCGGACCGGTCAGCCCGGAGACGATCGGCCCGGAGGCGATCGGATGGTACGGCGGGATCATTTTCTCCATCTTCCTGATCGGCTGGGCCATCGGCGGCGTGCTGTTCTGCGTCGTCGCGGACCATCTCGGAAGGACCAAGACGCTGATCATCACGATTCTCATTTATGCCGTATTCACCGGCGCGGCGGCCCTGTCGCAAACCTGGTGGCACCTGGCGCTCTATCGGTTCGTGACGGCGCTGGGGATCGGCGGAGAATGGGCGGCCGGCGCGTCCATCGTCGCGGAAGTCTGGCCTGAAGAGAAGCGGGCCAAAGCGGCGGGAATTCTCCAGTCGGCCTGGGCGGCCGGCTTCTTCCTGGCCGCGGCCCTCAACCTCCTCTTGCGGGGGTACGGCTGGCGGGTCTTGTTTCTCGTGGGAGTGCTGCCGGCTCTGGTGGCGCTGATGGTTCGCTTGTGGGTGCGAGAGCCGGAGCGATGGGTGAGGGCCCACACACAGGAACTGAGATCCGGAAAGGTTCGACGGGTGAAGCTCCCGGAACTCTTTCAAGGCACCTTCCGTCGGGCTACCCTGGTCGGCTCCGCGCTGGCCTTCGTGGCGGTCTTCGGTCTCTGGGGGGCGACCAACTGGACGCCCACCTTGGTCAGAGCCCTGCCCGAGATGCAGGGGCTGGACCGTAGCACGTTGTCGAGTAAGGTGAGCTACGCGATCATGGCGCTGAATGCCGGGGCTCTCATCGGCTATCTGAGTTTTGCCCCCCTGGCCGACCGGTTCGGGCGACGTCCGGTGTTCGCGCTGATGTGCGCCGGGAGTCTGGTTATGCTGCCGATAACCTTCTTAACGCCGCGTGCCTTCACCCATGTGCTCCTGCTGCTCCCCCTGCTGGGCTTCTTCAATAACGGCATCTTCACCGGCTTTCCCATTTATCTCCCGGAGCTGTACCCCACCCGCATCCGCGCGACCGGCGCCGGATTCTGCTTCAACGCCGGCCGCGTGCTGGCCTCGGTCGGTCCGTTTCTCACCGGCTTCCTGGTGACGTCACTGGGCAGTTTCGGGCGCGCCGCCAGCGCCATCGCGCTGATCTACCTGGTGGGCCTGCTCGTCCTGCCGTTCGCGCCCGAGACGCGGGGCCGGCCGCTGCCGGACTGAGTGGATCAAACCCGCCACAGAACAGCAAGTTAGCTCACCCCCTACAGCCATCCCACTGAGTTCAGGCTGGAGGGACAGCAACCCGCCCGCGACCCTTTCCGATGGCCATCGTGCGTGGGTATATACTTTCCCTGTGAGGTAACGCACCCGACCATCTCCAACCACGCTAGGAAACCCCTTCCATGAGGACCCTGCTCCTCTTTGAGACGCTCTTCGTGACTCTTCTCCTCCTCCTCGGGCGGGTCTCCGGGGCTGAGGAGCTGAAGCACCCGCTGGGGAACATGATGACATTGAAGACCGCCTACTTCGCTCCTCTGAACAAGCCGGTGCGTCCCACGGACCTCCTCCTTGAAGCCCAGCATCGTCCGACTCGAAGTGTCCTCGCCACCGCTTCGCTCCTGCAAGGCCACCTTGTCAGCGAGGGAGAGGTGGCCTACAGCTCGCCCGATCCCCGATTCGCCGATACGGGGCTCGACTCGCGGTCTCGGCTGCTTCGCTTCGCGCTCACCGGAACACATGGCGGGCT
>JBOHOM010000134.1:0-4382 GCA_050731075.1 Nitrospiraceae bacterium | reverse complement strand
GGTCCAGCCTCATGTCCAAGACCATCGAGGTGGCCAAACAGGGGAACATCCTGGACCGGTGGTCGTTCAGCCTGCTGTATGCCACCGATTTCGCCGACCGCTTGGAGCACCAGATCATTCCGGCCCTCCGTTCCGGTTTCGTCGTGTTGGCCGATCGCTACATCTATACCGCGTTGGCGCGCGACGTGGTCCGCAGCGGAGACCCCACCTGGATCCGGAACGTGTTCGGGTTCGCCATCGTGCCGGACCTGGTCTGCTACCTCCGCATCGACGTCGACACGCTGGCGCTGCGGGTGATCGAGAGCAACGGGATGAACTTTTGGGAGTCCGGGATGGACCTGCGGCTGGGCACCGATCTGTACGAGAGCTTCAAGAAATACCAGGCCCTCCTGATCGAGGAATTCGACAAGATGGCGGAGGAGTTCCACTTTGAAGTGGTGGATGCGCGAAAACCGCCGGATGAAATTCAGGAGGCGCTCCGCGCCAAAATCGAGCCGGTCCTCAAGAGTGGCCGGCTCACCCAACCCTCGACCGGTAACCGGTCAGCCGACTAAGGCTTCTTCAGCCTCCTGAGCTGATCCGGGGTCAGCCACCACCGCAAGACTCCCTTCCCCGCCTTCGGCCCGTCCTCAAAACTGATGCAGCAGGCCCCCGCCTTCTTCAGAGAAAGCCCGGTGACAGGACGGCCGAACAGCATGAATCCCGCCGCCAGGCCGAGATGCGGCTCATGGCCCACGCAGATCGCGCAGGCGTCTTCGGGCAAGGAGGCCAAGAGAGGGAAGAGCTTGTCCGGCGGAGCGTCGGGCAGGAGCTCATCACACACCTTCACGTCCGCCAGCCGGAACGCCTCCCCGACAAGCTTGGCCGTCTCGAGCGCCCGTGTCAACGGGCTCGACAGCACATGGGTGGGAGCGATGTCCAGGCGACGCAGCCCGACGGCAGCCTGGCGCGCCTTCTCCGCCCCTTTGGGCGTGAGCGGCCGTTCGGCCTCCTGCCCTTTCCAGTCCTCCCGCTCCACCGCGATGCCGTGTCTGAACAGCAGGCAATCCATGCTCGCCTCACAAGGCGGCGGATTCTACCACACCGGACAGGTCCGATTGAAGCCTCTTGATCCCCCGGAGCCGGCATGCTAGAGTGTGCGCCCCCTGGAGCCAACCGGCGAGATCCTCGGTGAGGCCTAGACCCAAAGAAATGAGGGACTTGCCAGCGGAAGATGACCGCGCGGCAAGGTATCAGACCGTCGCGCTGCACGCGCTGGCCAAGCTGTCGGCAGGAGCCGTCCGTCCGAAAACCGTCCACCGCTTGCGTACCCACCTCAGACGGTTACAGGCATACCTTGAGCTCGTGGGTGAGGACCGGAACGCGGAGATCATGGCGAACTGTGCCTCCCGGCTGAGCTCCTTCAGGACCTTGCAGGTGTTCGAACGCTATTTAACCCGGCTGCGAGCCGCTCCATCCGATATCGGGAAGGTCAAAGACCGCATCCGAAAAAAACGTGTGAAGCTGGACCGGGCGCAGGTGTACCTGAAAATCGAGCGCCGCGTACGCCGCCATGCGCTTCCTCCCACCCCCGCCTCCCCGGACTGGATGGCTGACCGCATGGAGAAGTTGCGCCGGGAGCACGTCAAGCGCCTCCACGAGCTGATCAGCGAGGCAATCGCCAACCCTCGTCGCAAGACGCTCCATGCGCTCCGGTTGAAGATCAAACCGATCCGCTACCAGGAAGAGTGGGCGTTGGACCAGGCCTATGCGAGACCCGAGATCGTAAGCCGGTTGAAGCGGGCCCAGTCCGTGCTGGGCGACTACGAGGAACGCGCGCAGTTCCGCAAGTTGGCGCGCACCCTCCATCTGAAGTCATCCGCCAAGATTCTGAAGGACTGGCGCCGCGCAAAGACCCGAGCCCGTACGCTTCCGACGAAACTCACCGACATCGTCAGCGCACTCGCGGGAAGCGGTCTTCGGCTCGTGGAATCGGCACTGCCTCCAAACTACTCACCGATTCAAGGGCCGCGCCGGGCAACGGCCCGGTAGGTCGTCGAATATCCCGGCTCTTGACAAATCAAGAACTCTTGATATAATGGCGGCATGCCGTCACCCAAAACAAAAGACCTGGAGCAAGCCGCCCGTTGGTTTCATGCGCTGTCCGACCAGACGCGCCTGCGGATCATTGACTGCCTGCTCGACTGTGAACAATGCGTGTGCGATCTGACCGACATGCTTCAGACCGGGCAATCCCGCCTTTCCTTTCACCTCAAGATACTCAAGGATGCGGGCATCTTGAAAGACCGGCGGGACGGGCGCTGGATCTACTATTCACTGAACCCGGACACGATCGAAGAGGTGCAGGAGTACGCTGTATCACTCAAGACACGAAGCCATGGAGGGAGGGGCGGCTCACCGTGTTGCGACTGACCCTTTTTTTGCCTTGACGCATCAAGATATCTTGATTCCAAAGCCAGAGAGGAGGGCGCCATGAAGGACCGGCCCATCAAGGAGATCGTCAGAGAGGAGTATAGGCACGCAGCGTTGCAGGCTGCGAGCGGCGCCGGCTCGTGCTGCAGCAGTTCGTGCTGCGGCACTGAGCAGCCGCGTCGCGACCATGACCCCATCACATCCAATCATTACTCCGCCCCGGAGACAGCCGATTTACCCGCCGAAGCCATCGCGGCTTCCCTGGGCTGCGGGAACCCGACGGCCCTGGCCCGACTCAATCCCGGCGAGACGGTCCTGGATCTCGGTTCCGGAGGCGGCATCGACGTCCTGCTGTCGGCCAAGCGCGTCGGCCCGATGGGGAAGGTCTACGGGCTCGACATGACCGATGAGATGCTGGATCTCGCCCGCGAGAACCAACGAAAAGCCGGGTTGACGAACGTGGAGTTTCTGAAGGGCGATATAGAACAGATCCCCTTGCCCGACAACTCGATGGACGTGATCATTTCGAACTGCGTCATCAATCTGGCCGCGGACAAGGACCGCGTGTTGGCCGAGGCGTTTCGCGTCCTCAAGCCAGGGGGCCGCTTCGCGGTCTCCGACATCGTCGTGCGAGGCCCGGTCCCCGCCGAGATCCGTCTCAGCGTGGAACTCTGGATCGGTTGCGTAGCGGGAGCCCTGGACGAATCGGACTACCGGGACAGGCTGGCGCGGGCCGGGTTCCGGGAGATCGACCTGGTTCCGACGCGCGTCTACCGGATGGAAGAAGCCCGGGAGTTGCTGGCCGGCTCGGGACTGAATCTCGACGCCGTCGCGCCACAGGTGGAGGGTAAGTTCATCAGCGCCTTCGTGCGCGCCTGCAAGCCTGGGTAAGCAGGAAAGAAAGAAGTCACCATGGAAATGGCACTCGCAGCGGCATGGCCTCTCGTAACGCAGAAGCGGCTGAACCTGTTCGAGCGTTATCTCACGGTCTGGGTCGGTCTCTGCATGGTTATCGGTGTGGTGTCGGGGAAGTGGGCGCCTGGTCTTGTGCAGGCGCTCAGAAGCCTTGAGTTTGGGCAAGGCAGTCAGATCAATGTCCCAATTGCCGTCCTTATCTGGCTCATGATCATCCCGATGATGATGAAGGTCGATGTCGACGAAGTTCGCAACGCCGGCAAACGTCCCACCGGGCTCGTCGTGACTCTGCTGATCAACTGGTTGGTGAAACCCTTCTCGATGGCCTTCATCGCGTGGCTTTTCTTCCGGCACCTCTTCTCGGCGTGGATCGGGCCCGAAGACGCGGACCAGTATATCGCCGGCACGATTATTCTCGCGGCCGCTCCCTGCACGGCGATGGTGTTCGTCTGGAGCTACCTGACGGACGGCGATCCGGCCTATACGCTGGTGCAGGTCTCCGTGAACGATCTGATCATGCTCGTGCTCTTTGCTCCGATCGTCGGGCTGTTAGTGCGCGGCGCTTCGTCCCTCTCTGTCCCATTTGCCGTGCTGCTCTACTCGGTCGCCGTGTTCATCGTCATTCCCCTGGCGATCGGCACATGCCTCCGCGGATGGTTGATCAGCCGACACGGGAAGACGTGGTTCGAGCACACCCTGCTGCCTCGATTCGCCCCGGTGACGATCATCGCCCTCCTGGCCACCTTGATCCTCATCTTCGCCTTTCAAGCCGACAACATCACCGGGAGATTCCTGCATGTCCTCCTGATCGCCGTCCCCATTCTCCTGCAGGTGTATTTCAACTCATCGCTGGCCTATGGACTCATGAAGCTCCTGAACGTCCCGCATGCGGTGGCCGCCCCCGGGGCCTTGATCGGGGCAAGCAATTTCTTTGAGCTCGCGGTCGCCACCGCGATCGCCCTGTTCGGTCCCGGCTCGGGGGCTGCATTAGCGACCGTGGTAGGCGTATTGGTGGAAGTGCCGGTCATGCTCTCGGTCTGCGCGGTGTGCAACCG
>JBOHOM010000133.1:0-18074 GCA_050731075.1 Nitrospiraceae bacterium | reverse complement strand
CCCATGACGTTCCGTTCCTGATCCATGATGGACAAACCTTCTTCAAAGTTGTCTATGACCGTCTGCTCGAACCCCCGACCCAGGTGTACGGGACGGCTCTGGGCTCTTCCTACCAGCGACAAGGTCTGACCTTGAGCAAGCATTTTAAGACGTAACGATGCCACCCGCCGATCCGAACAAGCCGCCCCACGATTCCCCCCCGCGGTTCACCGCGCCGCCGGACCCGTCTCGCTCGTCTTCGGACCAAGACTCGGACCAAGACTCGGAGCAGGCCGACGATCGCCATTTGAGAACCGCTGAGATGATGGTGGGGTCGGCGATGATGTTTATCGGCTTCATCGACGTCCTCATTTCCATCAGCAGCGGGTCAGAGATGGCCGGTGTATTTCCGATGCTCATCTACTTCGCGGGCATGGCGATCTGGGCGCATGCGTCGATCCGGAATCTGTCGGTGCGCTACACAGTGATGACGGCCGCCATCGCGCTGGGTCTCGCCTTCTTCCATTACGGAGAGGTGCTTTTCTGGCACAAACAGGTCATCTTCTGGGCCACGGTCGCCCTCGTGGTCTTCTTCATGTTCAAAACATCCAAGATCGAGTAGGGCGCCGTGACCATCTCCGTCGTCATTCCGACTCTGAACGAGGAACGGAGCCTGCCGACCACGCTGACCCGCGCCGCCGAGTCGGGCTTCGACGAAGTCATCGTGGTGGACGGCGGCAGTATGGATCGCACGCGGCTAATCGTGACCGAGTTACGCGAGACCAGTGACGCGTTACCGGTTAATCCACACCTCCCACCTGTCACCTGTCACCCGTCACGCGTCACTCTGCTGACAGCTCCGCCGGGCCGCGCGCGTCAGATGAACGCGGGGGCCGCCGCGAGCCGGGGGCAGATCCTCCTTTTTCTCCACGCCGACACGCTGCTGCCGCTTGACGCGAGATCGGCCATCGAGACGGCGCTGGAGGATCCGGCGTATGTCGGAGGTCGCTTCGACGTGCGGTTCGAGCGCGATTCCGGACTGGGCCGGCTCATCGGCTGCCTGATCAACCTCCGGTCGCGCTGGACAGACATCGCGACCGGGGATCAGGCGATCTTCGTGAGGCGGTGGGTGTTCGAGCGGATGGGCGGGTTCTCGGACATCCCGATCATGGAGGATGTGGACTTGAGCCGGCGTCTCAAACGCATCGGTCCGGTGGCGGCTCTCCGGTTGCAGGTCGTGACGTCATTTCGGCGCTGGGACGCGTGCGGGCCCATTCGCACGATCGCGCTGATGTGGGTCCTCCGGTTCCTGTATTGGGTCGGGATCAGCCCGGGGCGACTCGCGCGCGTCTATGGCATGGCACGGTAGCGTGCCCAGGCGAGAGGCAATGGGCTATGGGCTATAGGAAACATTCAAAGCGCAAGAGTCTCACGGAAGATCGCGAGTTTCAATCCGCCTATAGCCCATCACCTCGAGCCCCCGGCCCGCAGCGCGCCTCGAACGCGCTGATCATCTTCGCAAAAGCCCCGATCCCCGGCCAGGTGAAAACCCGCCTCTGCCCGCCCCTGACACCGGACGAAGCGGCCAGTCTGCACGGGAGCTTCGTGTTGGACGCGCTGGAGCGGAGCCGGGATGAAAAGACACCGGGGCGTGTGACTTTGAACCGGGTCCCGCTGGATCGGTTCGTGGCCTGCTTGCCGTCCGCGAGCCACGTCTTTTTCAAGATCCTCGCAGAGCGCCACGGGGTCCAGCTCCTCGACCAGATCGGGGAGGATCTCGGAGCCCGCATGGCCCAGGCATTTCG
Organism: Nitrospiraceae bacterium; assembly: GCA_050731075.1. Taxonomy (GTDB): domain Bacteria; phylum Nitrospirota; class Nitrospiria; order Nitrospirales; family Nitrospiraceae; genus 40CM-3-62-11. The sequence continues at coordinate 16,290 of JBOHOM010000133.1, read as the reverse complement.
GGAGATCTTCGCCAGAGAGTACCAGCGCGTGCTGGTGGTGGGCACGGATCTGCCCTCCCTTCCGGGCGCGTGTTACACGCAGGCCTTCAGCCTCCTCGCAGACCATGATCTTGTCCTGGGTCCATCGTTGGACGGCGGGTACTACCTGATCGGGCTGAGGCGGCCGGTGCCGGAACTCTTCGTTGACATTCCGTGGTCCACCGACCGGGTCTTTGCTCTGACCCGGGCCAAGACGGAAGCCCTGGGACTGAAGACCGGCCTCCTGCCGACCTGGCGCGATGTGGACACCATCGAGGATCTCATGGCCCTCATTCAGGAAGCGGGCCCAGGCGATAGGCAAGGGGCTAGGGGCAAGAGGGAGGATGATCCTGCCACTCGCCCATCGCCCCTTGCCCCTAGCCTGAGCGCAAGGACCGCCGGCGTGCTCCGTCTGCTCGCCGGCCGGTTGCGCGCCCGCACCGGCGCGACCAGGGTCGCCGGACTTGGTTGATGACGTTTGGCCCGGTGCATGTTCGGGCTTATACTATCGCCAGGTGCCCCGGTCGATTGCGCCTTGTTGAATGGGCGATCGGCGACGGCATCCTGAACCGTCGAATCTGAACGGAATCCAATGGATCACCCCCCGACCTATCCGACGCTGAGCCCACGAGATTGGTCAGTGAGCGGGAAGCTCATCGCCCTGGTGGCGCCGCTGCTCCTGCTGTTCGTCATGGTCACAGCCTGGTATTTTGCGGGCACGCAACGACTCCAGGCGGTGGACCAGCAGGTCCATAGCGCCGCCAGATCTTTCCTGAACCAGGTTCGGGCCGATCGCGAGTATTACCAGTCAGTCGTCGTGCCCCGGCTCCTGAAATTGAACGCCCAGGTCACGGCCGACTACCACCAGATTCCGAACGCCTTCCCGCTCCCCGCTACTTTTTTGCGGGAGGCGACCGAGATGGCCGCCCGCACCCCCTCGGCATACCGCATCCGGCTCGTGAGCCCCTGGCCGATCAATAAGCAGAACGGCATGCAGGACGCCTTCCATGAAGAAGGGTTCCGGGCATTGATGCAAACCACGGAGGGCTTTTACAGCCGGCGGGACACGGTGGACGGTACCACCATCCTGCGGTTTCTGTCTCCGGACAGGGCCGTCGCCCAGAGTTGCGTGGACTGTCACAACGCGCACCCGGACAGCCCGAAGCACGATTTCCACCTGAATGACCTCATGGGCGGGATCGAGGTCAGCATCCCGATCGAAGCGCAGATGAAAACCGCGCAGCGGGACCAGGTAATGCTGTTGTGGGCGAGCACGGGCGTCTGTCTGATCCTGATGGCCTTACTGGTCTGGGGAACGAGACAGGTGGTGACCAAGCCCGTCCTTCAGCTCACGCAAGAGATGGAGACCATGCTGGTGGCCAAGGAGGACACGGGCGAGACGCCGGGGCCCGTGAAATGGGCCGAGACAGCCATGGGTCAAGAGGTCCGGGCGCTCTGGCAACAATTCCGGGAGACCCAGAAGGCCATCAGGGTGCACCTGATCGATCGGAACGTGCAACTTCAGCGGCAGACCGAGAAGCACCAGATGCTCAGCCAACGCCTGCTCGAACTCCAGCAGATCACGCAGAGCATGCAGCAGTCCACCTCCGAGGACGAGGTGTACCGGATCCTGGGCCATACGCTGCGGCAGGTGCTGCCTCTCCGACAGATCCTGATCCTGAGGCTGAACGCCTCGGAGGACCGCCTGGAGATGGTCTGGTCGTCGCCCAAGCGGGCTGACATGGGCCTGAATTCCTATCCGGTCTGGGACAATCCATCGAACTGTCCGGTCATTCGATCCGGGCGCGAGTACATCGTGAAGGATCTGCGTCACGACCTGACCTGCTCGTTCAGTATTTCCAACGAGGGGGATGGAGCGTACTGGTGTGTCCCCCTGGTCATCGGGGGGCGCACCATCGGCGTGGTGCATCTGGTCAGTTCCGTCACCCACTGCTGGACCCAGGACGCCAGTCAGTGGATCGAATCCATCGTCAACATCGCGGCGCCCATGATCGGGCATCTGCAGCATCTTGAGAGGGCCAAGCGGCGCGCCCTGATCGACGAGCTGACCGGCGCCTACAACCGACGCTTCCTGGAAGAGTTCCTGGCCAAGATGATTTTGCCGGATGAGCGACGGAAGGGCCAGGTGGTCAGCCTCTTGATGATCGACCTGGATCATTTCAAGCCCGTGAACGATACCTACGGCCATCAAGTGGGCGATCTGGTCCTGAACGCGGTGGCGTCGACGATGCACCGCATCCTGAAGGACAGCGACGTGCTGGCCCGCTACGGAGGAGAGGAGTTCGTCGTGGTGCTGCCCCGGACCGGCACCGTCGAAGCCGCCGGGGTGGCTGAGCGTTTGCGGCTGTCCGTCGCGGACCTCTCGCTCCGGAAGCTGGCCACGCTGGCGCCGGACCACATCACGATCAGCCTGGGGGTGGCCACCTACCCCACCCACGCGATCACCGTCGAGGGCCTGATCAGGGCCGCGGACGAGGCCCTCTATCAGGCCAAATCCCGCGGCCGCAATCGCATCGTCTGCAGCACCACCGAGGCGCCGGCCGCTCCTCGATCCTCACACGAAGAGAGGTGACACGCGGTGACCGATCGTGTGGCCTTGATTACCGGAGGAGCGCGCGGGATCGGCCGCGCGATCGCCCTCGACCTGGCCGCCCAGCACTGGTCCGTGGCGGTCTGTTACCGGACCAGCGAGAGGGAAGCGGCCGACACCGCCAAAGCCGTCACCGACGGAGGGAGTCGGGCATTGGCGGTCCGCTGCGACGTGTCCGATCCGGCCGCAGCGGGCGCGCTCGTGCACCAGGTGGAGCAGACCTGGGGCCGACTCGACGCGCTGATCAATTGCGCGGGCCCCTACCATCGCGTGAATCTGCTCGAGGAGACCCCCGAAGGGTGGGCCGAGATGTTCGCCCACAATCTCCATCCCATTTTCTACCTGAGCCAGGCGGCCGCGCCGGGCATGAAAGCCCGCAAGTACGGCCGCATCATTTCGTTCAGCATGGCGAACGCCGACCAGATGATCGCGCAACCCGAGATCACGGCCCACTACATCGCCAAAGCGGGCGTCCTGATCCTGACCAGGACTCTGGCCAAGCTCCTCGCGCCCCACGGCATTACCGTGAACGCGATCTCGCCCGGATTCATCGATTCCGGCAGCGCGCCCCCGGGCGAGCTGGCCGGCATGGCCAAACGGATTCCCGCGGGCTATATCGGCGCAGTCTCCGACACCGTCGCCGCGGTGCGGTTCTTGCTCTCTGATGAAGCCCGCTACGTGAACGGCACCAATATTCACGTCAGCGGGGGTTGGGGAATATGAGCTGGGCGGGTCCTGTCGCCGACCAGCCAAAATGGTGGCCTCGACCTGCGAAGGGCGGAAGGAGCGGGGCGGCCAGGCTAATCCCCCGTGCTCGCGCATCGCGCACTTCGGAAAGTGCTCGCTGGACGCGCGCAATAGGGGATCAGCCAGGCCACCCCTTTAATGAGTCCCGCAATGGTAAAAACCTCCGTGCCCTCCCTTCCACCCGAAGCCTAAACCTTGGCAAGACAAAGGCGAAGGAGCTTGGCGCCACCCGCTCAGCGTGAGGAGAAGGTAGGGCAGTGGCGCAGGCCCGCCGGTCGGTGGTATCATTCGGCTTCGACGCAGAGGCGAATGACGGCTTTCAGGGAAGGAGTGAACCACATGGCGAACGTGAAAGAGGTGAAGATCATCGCGTATCTGAAGCCCGTGTGCGGCTGGAGCAACGGCGTGCGAGCCGTGCTGCAAAAATATCACCTGCCGTACGAGGACCGCGACATCATCAACAACCCGACCGACTTCAACGAGATGGTCCAGAAAACGGGCCAGCGCCTCTCACCGAGCGTGGAGATCAATGGGAAGGTGCTCGCGGACGTGAGCGGGGATGAGGTGGAGGCCTACCTGCTCTCGTCAGGGCTGATCAGGAAATCCGACGCGCCGGCCGCCGCCCCGACAGACAGAGCCTGTGAGACCCACTGAGCTGAGGCTCCTGAAGAATTCACCCAACACGACGTTACGCCGACTCTCACTTCTCTGTGCCTTCGCGGCTGGGCTTCTGTGTCTCTCGGCTGGCCCCGTATCCTCCGCGGAGCAGACCCTCACCATCCTCCATACGAGCGAGCATCACGGCCAAGCCCTCCCGCTGGAACAGCGCGGACAACCTAAGGTCGGGGGGATGGCGCGTCGCGCCACGCTCATCGCGGCCGTGCGGCGCGAAGGCGCGTCCGTGCTCCTGGTGGACTCCGGCGATATTCTGGTCGGCACCCCGCTGTCCTCGTTCTTCCGCGGCGAGCCGGACATCCAGGCCATGAACCTGATGGGCTACCAGGCGATGGCGGCCGGCAACCATGAGTTTGACTTCGGGTTGGACCACCTCCGCCGCCTTCAGGAATTGGCCCGCTTTCCGATTCTGTGCTCCAACCTGGAGGGCCGCGGGACGGCACTGCCCTGCCGGCCTTCTGCGGTAGTGCGGGTCGGCAGTCTCTCGATCGGTCTGATCGGCCTGCTGGGCCGGCGGAATTTCCCCGACACCTTCAACCAGCAGGTGGTCAAGCTCCTTGACTTTCGCGATCCGGTCGAAACGGGACGGACCCTGGCAAGGCAGTTGAAAGCCGGGAGCGGAGCAGACAGGGTGGATGTGGTCGTGGCGGTGACGCACCAGGAGACCGAGGAAGACGTCGAGTTGCTCGCCCAGGTGCCGGAGATCGACGCCATCATCGGCGGCCACACGCCGGGATTCGATGGCCTCAGGACAGCGAGTGCGCACCCGCCGGTCGACGCGACGGCGAATCCGGGGCCCGTGTTCGTTAAGACACATCGCCAGGGCCGAACCCTGGGACGGCTCGACTTGGTCATCTCCGAGACGAAGGTCGCACGGGCAACGGCCCGAAACCTGCCGGTGACCGAGGAGGTGGCGCCGGATCCGCCGGTGCACGCGCTGATCGAGGAGTATGCCAAGAAGCTGGAAAGCCAGACTGCCACCGTCATCGGGCGGTCGCTGGTCACCCTGGAGGGCGAGAGCAGCGTGATCAGGACCCGCGAGACCAACCTCGGCAACTTGTTGGCCGACCTGCTCCGCGCCGAGTTCGGCACGGAGGTCGCCCTGGTGAACGGCGGGCAGATTCGGGACAGTATTCCGGCCGGACCGGTGGATATGAAACGCGTCTTACGGGTCTTACCCTTCGATTCTACGACCGTCACCTTGGCGATGACGGGCGAGCAGCTCGCCCTGGCGTTGGAGAACAGTGTGAGCAAATTGCCAGGCACGGACGGCCGATTCCTCCAGGTCTCGGGCCTGGCCCTGACCTATGACCCGTCCTCGCCGGCCGGCTCGCGCGTGCGCGAGATCACGGTCGGTGGGCGGCCCCTGGAAGCGTCGCGCTCTTACTCGGTGGCGACCGATGTCTTTCTGGCCGATGGAGGAGACGGGTACTCCATGCTCGTGGGGGCCCGCGACCGCGTTGAGCGTCAGATTCCGATGCGCGACCTGTTGCTGCAGGCGGTGCGCGCCAAGCCCCTGACCGCTTCTCTCGGTGGCCGGATTCGGGCCGTTGGCCCCGATCTCGCACCTCATCCTTCAGCTCATCCAGGCTCGACCCACTGAGAGCGTGACTCACTGCCCCGGTCCTGACGGCCGAAGAGATCTCCTAGGTCTTCTATCTTGCTAGGGGAGATGAAGGTGGGGAGGCGCTTCGTTGCGTTGGCGGAGGGCTATTGCCACTTTCACTGGGTCACGGAGCAGAGCCGCTTCCATTGCTCCGCTCCCTTCTCGATCGTCTCGATCTGGAACCCGGTGAGGTTCATCTCCGCGCTTTGTTGGATATGGACCGGGCGTGCTCGCAGCATGATCCCGTCAGGAACCTGGATCAGGGCCCCTTCCGTCGCCACTTCCGTGATGCCAGGAAGCATGACGGCGATCCCGGTATGTGAAATATTCCTGACCGTCCCGGAAACTCGTTGGTCTTGCCATGAAACCAGGCAAGGCATCAAAATTCGTAGGCGAGCGTTCGAACGTCCGAAGAGCTCTTCGGGGCGCCTAGTCTCCGACCATCCATTCGATAACATCGGGTATCCCATCGGTTCCTTGCGGAAGCAAGAACGATGCCCTCTTGAATTCATAATAATCAGGTAAAAACCGGCGTCGGGAACTACAGGAGAGATGGGCTTGTCGCACTCAGGTGGGCGCTCAAGTACCGCCAGTGCGTCGTAAAGGTCCTGCTTCGTGTACTGAACATGACACTGGCCGTACAGAAACGTACGGTCCAGGCAAAACAGGCAGCGAAGCAAATTTATCAAAAATGACCATGGGACATGTGGAGCTGTTGGCTGGGTTTCGAATCGAGCAGCCCGGGGGCGTCACAGGCGTTCACGCGGCCACCTGATTCCGGCCGGCCTTCTTGGCGCGGTCCAACGCCCGTTCGGCCGCCTTGAGCACCTGGTCCGCGGCGACCTTTCGAGCATTCGAGTGGGCGACGCCGATCGTGATCGTGACTTGGAGGTCTTTTCCAGGTGGACTGTCACCCGTCCCCGCATCTGTGTTCTTCAGGGAGCGGCTGCGAGCAGGGAGGGCGAACGGCGACGCTTCGACCGCTTTCCTGAGTGCCTGCAGATGGGGAACCGCCTCAGCCAGCGTCTTGCCGCGGAAAATCACGGCGAATTTTCCCCCCATGTGGCAGAAGGCTTCGCCATCGCCCGACACCTTGGTGATCTTCGCGGCCACGTGTCGCAGCACCTGGTCGCCAACAAGGCGTCCGAACTGCTCGTTGACCTGTTTCAGGCGATCGATATCCACCATCGCGATTGCATATTGGCCACGCAGGCGGCGCATGGCCACTTTCAAGTCGTCCCACTTCCGCACCCCGGTCACCTCGTCGTAGTGGAGGAACGTGTGAGTCGCATGATAGGTGGCGATAATGAGGATCAGCGAGGCGGTCGCAAAAAAATTCGTGGGCGACCACCCAGCACGGGTGCCGTGCAGCGCGACGAAGGCCGCCAGCAGCGCCCAGACAAAGCCACGTTCCAGGGGGTTCCTCAGCCGGATGGAGCGGGCCATTTGGTGAACGAAGGCCGCACCGAACGCCAACAGCGCTGGTTGGGGGATGGGCGTCCAGCGAGCATACCGTGGGTCAACGATCGGGGACTCCAACGATGCCGCCGCGTCGGGCTGGCCGAAGAGACCGACCCACGCGACGAGAACCGCTTGCAGGAGAATCAGGCCGAGCCGCATGATCTCCCGTCGGGTCACCATGGGACTCTCGGTGATGAAGGAGAGGACCATGAAATTGAGCGGCAGCAGCAGAGCGACCGAGTTGAAGACAAGACGGCCGACCGATTCCGTCGCGGCCTCACCGGCCCAAAAGTGCATCAAGGCTCGATCGGCGAGGGCCAGCAACAGGGTGGCGAACAGGACCCGGCTGCGACCCATATACCAGCCGAGCAAAATCCCGGCTCCGAGGAAAATATAAGCATAGGCGTACACGAGCGACAGCGACCAGTCCGGCAACCCCCGTGGACGGAGGAGGCTCATCGCTGCCAGCAGCACCAAGCCGCCGGGCATGACGAACGAGTACAGCCATTTCAGACCGTGCGCCATCTTCGTCACCTCCCCAACTCAGCCCGTGATTCTGCCACCAGGGGCATGCCTTGACCAAATTATTTCCGCTTTCTTGCTATGCCCACGACCTTCCCATGACACGGACATTCACCGATAAGGACAAGCCGCGGCAGTCGGTCTGGGATCGACTGCAGGCTGAGCGACAAAGACCTTGTGGACGTGCCGCTGCTGAAGGAACTCAGGAAACCGCCCCAGGCCGACCCAGCGTGGCATCCTACCAACAGTGGATATAATTGACCCGGACCTTCCCAAGAGTGAATAATGCCCCTCCTACTATCTTTTCTCAGGTGCGACGCTGCGTTGGATTCGACCCACCCTGCGAGATCTGTTTGGGGTCTGGCGCGACACGCGGCTCATCGTCCTCGTGGCGCAGACCGCCGCGGTCTATGCCGCGATCCTCATTCCCTTCAAGGTCGGCATCCCGCTGATTCCCGGTTTTGTGGAGCTACGCCCAGCGAACGCTGTGCCCATCGTCGCGTCGCTGCTGTTCGGCCCGGTGGCGGCCTGGGGCGCCGCCTTCGGGAATGTGATCGGTGACTGCTTCGGCACGTTAGGGCCGGGCAGCCTGTTCGGGTTCCTGGGCAACTTCTGCTATGGCTATGTCCCCCATCTGCTGCGGGGACATCTCGGGGTGCTCTCCTCCGAGCGAGCCTCTGCTCCAAAGCCGTGGCGCCACATCATCGAGTTCATGGTGATCTGCTCGGTTGCCTCGATGGCCTGCGCGCTGGTGATCGGATGGGGGGTGGACCTCCTGGGTCTGCTCCCGTTCTGGATCGTGGTCCCGCCCATCTTCCTCAATAATTTCTTGATGGGGGTTCTGCTGGCCCCTCCGCTGTTGTTCTTCCTGCACCCGCGCGTCAAGCGGTGGGGACTCCGGTATGAGGATATCGTGAACCGTGAGGGGCGAGGCGGGAGGCGCGAGGGAAGCTTTCAAGAACCCGGATCTGCTCCTTCCAGTCACCCGTCACCCGTCACGCGTCACCCTTTTTTGTCCGTCGAAGACGTGAGCTTCACCCACACCGGCGCGACGAGGCCTGCGTTAAACGGGATTTCGCTCAGGGTCCGGCAAGGGGAGTCGGTCGCGCTGATGGGCCGAACCGGCGTCGGGAAGTCCACGCTCTGTTATGCCCTGAACGGCCTCGTTCCCCGCCTGATCCCCGGTCGTTGGTCCGGGCAGGTGACCGTGAATGGGCACGATACGGCTTCAAGACCCGTATGGCAGCAGGCCGGCACGGTCGGGCTCGTGTTTCAGGATTTTGAAGCGCAGCTCCTCTCCACCAACGTAACGATGGAGCTGGCCTTCCCGCTCGAGCACCTGCCACAGCCACTGTCGCCCGCTGCGATGGCGAGCCGGATTGAGGGCGCACTCGCACGGGTCGGCCTGTCAGGTCTGGAGCGTCGGGATCCCCTCTCACTCTCGGGTGGCCAGCGCCAGCGGTTGGTGATCGCCTCGATCCTGATCCGGGAACCCGCCCTCCTCGTGCTGGACGAGCCCATGACCGACCTGGATCCGGAGGGGCGACGGACGCTCGCCTCCCTGCTGGCTTCCATGAAAGCGGGAGGGACGACGCTGATCGTGGCTGAGCACGACCCCGAAGACGCGGTCGTCGCCGACTGTGTGTGCATACTGGATCATGGCGCGCTGGTCTGGGACGGCCCGCCACGCCTCCTGTTCGGCGACCCCAATATCCCGCCGTGGTACGGGATTCGCCCTTTGCCCTTGGTCAGTTGTTTCGCCGGACTCAACCTGCCCGACCCGCCGATGACCGTTGAGGAGGCCTGGCAAACGGCCGACGAGCGTGGATTGATGGTTGCGCCGGAGGAGGTCGCGTTACAGCAGGAAACGGTGAGGGAAGACGCTTCCGTGATCATCGAGGCGCACCAGGTCTCGTATGAGTATCAGCGGGGCTCACCGGTCGTTTCGGATCTGTCCTTCACGGTTCACGAGGGCGAATTCGTGGCCATCATCGGCCGGAACGGGTCCGGCAAGAGCACGCTGGCCATGCTGCTTAGCGGCCTCAACAGCCCCATCCGCGGCCGTGTCCTGGTGGGCGGCCGGGACACGAGGACCCTCGGTGCCGGCCAACTGGCCACCACGGTCGGCTATGTCTTTCAGAACCCCGACCATCAAATTTTCGCCGAGAACGTGGGTGAGGAAGTCGTGTTCGGCGTCCGCAACCTCGGCTTCCCGCCGGAGGACTGTGAGCGGCGCGTCGCCGAAGCGCTCGACGCGGTGGGCTTGACCGCGCCGGAGGTTCGGAAGCAGGACCCGTTCTCGCTCACCAAGGGCGACCGCCAGCGCATCGCCGTCGCGTCGGTCTTGGCGGCGCGGCCCCGCATCCTGATCTTCGATGAGCCGACGACCGGCCTGGACGCGGAGCAGACGGACCGCATGATGCGCATGCTCCGGCGCCTGAACCAGCGCGGGCACACGATCGTCATCATCACGCACACGCTCTCCCTGGTGGCCGCGTATGCGTCACGCTGCGCGGTGATGCGCGACGGACGGATTATGGCCGACGGCCCGACCCGTGAGGTCTTTCGGATCTTGACGGATCCCCAGCTCGCCGCCTCTGTCGGCTTGGAAGTGCCCCCGCTGACGCGTTTCGCCGCGCGCTGGGGCCATACCCTGCTGACGGTGGACGAAGTGCGGTCTGCGCTGCGAAAGAAATGAGCGGCACATGAATCAATACTTCCTGTACCTGGACCGCGACACCTGGCTCCACCGGCTGGATGCGAGGACGAAAGTCGTGAGCCTGCTGGGGATCTTTGCGGTCGCGCTGATCTTCTCGGACCCTCGGTACCTTGTCGCGCCCACCATCCTGGTTGTCATGGCGCTCGTCTCGGCCGAGGCCTTGGTGAACCTCCGAAAGATGTGGCTCCTGCTGACGCTCCTGTTCCTGTATTGCTTGCTGCTCTGGCCGTTCTTCGTGACCGGACGGACCCCCATGATCTCGATGGGAAGGCTCACGGTGACCAACGAGGCGGTCAGGTACGGGTTTGCGATGGGCCTGAGGCTGGACCTCATGTTGCTGGGGGGCATTCTGCTGCTCTCCACCACCAGGATCGAGGAGTTCACCCTGGCCCTTCAGCGGCTGGGACTGCCGGGGCCGATGGCGTTCGCCCTGTCGCTGGCTTTTCGGTGGGTCCCGAGTCTGATCGGGGCGGCTGGCCTCATCGTGCAGGCCCAGCGAGCGCGCGGGCTGGACCTCGGGGCGGGACACGCATGGGGGCGCATCCGCCGGTACCCACCCCTGGTCGTTCCGCTGATCGGGCACACGCTCAGGCACACCCGGCTGCTGGCGATGGCGCTGGAGTCCAAGGGGTTTGGGCCGGGAGCCGAGCGACATGGATTTCTCGAGCTTCGAATGCGCCTCACTGATTATGGAACGCTGGCCGTGATGGTCGCGCTGGCGGGTCTCTGCCTCTGGCTCCGGGTCGCCGGGTATGGTACGGTGGATGTCGGCTTCTAACCCTGATCCGAAAATAATCGATGATGGTTGGATCAGCTCCAGCGGGTCCTGTCGCGGCGCGCACCCCCGTCGTCCTCGCTCCACCCATCCCCCCGTGGGGGTCTCTTCAAGGTTTGGCGATGCGCAGGCGCTGTGTGATGGTGCTCGATGACACCCTGTTGGCTGTTCGCCCCTTCCGCTGCGGGCGACGGGGGACCCGCTCGCCACGCCACCCGCTCGAGCAAGACACGAGGAGAGGATCATTTTCTTCGGATCAGGGTTAGCTGCTGTGTTGAAGGCTGTGTGATGATCTTGAGAAGACCAGGTGGTCGAGTCTGACAAGAGGAGGTCCCCGTGGAAGACCGCGTACAGGACAATAACGTGGGTCGGTTCCCCCTCGATCGTCGCAAGTTTCTGGTCAAGACAGCGTCGATCCTGGGGCTGGCCGCCGCACAAGCCCTCTTCCCGAACCGCGCGGCAGAGGCTGCGGAGCAGCCGGTTGCTCCAGGGGATCCCACGCGCGTACCGGGGGCTCCGCCCAGTTCCTATGGGCAGCGGGCGGCGTTCGAGCAGGCGACGCGTCTTCCCGGTACCGCCCACTCGCTCACACCGCTGCAGACGCTGCATGGTATCGTGACCCCCGCAGCCCTGCACTTCGAGCGTCACCACAACGGGGTGCCGACGATCGATCCGGCCCGGCACCGGTTGCTGATCCACGGTCTGGTGGGGCGGCCGAGGACCTTCACCATGGACGACCTGAAACGCTTTCCCGCCGTCTCTCGGTTGGCCTTCATCGAGTGTTCAGGCAATAGCGCCGGCGAGTGGCGCGAGCCCCGTGGACAGACGGTCCAGCAGACGCATGGGTTAACGAGTACCAGCGAGTGGACCGGTGTGGCTCTCGCCACGGTTTTGCGTGAAGTCGGTCTCAAGCTTGAGGCAACCTGGATGCTGGCGGAGGGGAGCGACGCCGCGGCGATGACGCGCAGTATTCCCCTGGCTCCTGTCATGGACGAGGCGCTCCTCTGCTATGCCCAGAACGGGGAGGCGCTGCGACCCGAGCAGGGCTATCCCTTGCGGTTGCTGCTCCCCGGCTGGGAAGGGAATGCCTGTATTAAATGGCTGCGCCGGCTGAAACTGGGAACCGCGCCGTTTATGACGCGTGAAGAAACGTCGCACTACACCGATCTCATGCCGGATGGGATCGCGCGGCAGTTCACCTTTGTGATGGAAGCCAAGTCGGTGATCACGGCCCCATCAGGCGGCCAGCAGCTTCGAGCCGGCTTCGTGGAGATTCGCGGACTGGCCTGGAGCGGACGGGGACGGGTGACAAAGGTGGAGGTCAGCACGGACGGCGGGCGCATCTGGCGGGTCGCCCGGCTCCAAGAGCCCGTTCTGCCCAAGTGCCACACGCGCTTCCGGCACCCTTGGCAATGGAAGGGACGAGAGGCAATTCTCATGTCCCGCTGCATGGATGAAACCGGGTACATGCAACCCAGCCGGGAGGCCCTGATCGCGGTCCGCGGAATGAACTCCGTCTACCACTACAACGCGATCCAAAGTTGGAAGGTGGCACGGGATGGGAGCGTGAGCAATGTTCAAGATTAAAAGCTGCTTGCTGGCAGCAGTTGGAGGTTTCGGGGTCCTGGTGGCCTGTTCGGGATCCGGCGAGGCGCCGCAAGAAACTTCAGGGTATGGCCTAGGCCGACCGGCCAGCGAGGCCCAGATGAAGGCGTGGGACATAGACGTGTCCCCGACCGGTGAAGGGCTCCCGCCAGGCCGGGGCACTGTCGCTGAAGGCGCCGAGGTCTTCGCGGCAAAGTGCGCCTCCTGCCACGGTCCGACCGGCTTGGGAGGACCAGCCGACCGGCTGGTGGGCGGCCGGGGCACGCTCGCGACCGCCAAGCCGATCAAGACCGTGGGGAGCTACTGGCCCTATGCGACCACCTTGTATGACTATATTCACCGTGCAATGCCCTACAATGCCCCGCAGTCGCTCAAGCCTGATGAGGTCTATGCCGTTGCGGCCTGGATTTTATCCCGGAACGGGATCATCCCCGAAGACGCAGTCATGGATGCGAAGGCACTCCCCGGCGTACAAATGCCCAACCGGCGCGGGTTCCTCCCTGACTCGCGCCCCGACGTGAAGGGGGAGTGAGAGGCGTCTGATCCCGGAGGGCTCAATGGCGACCGCCCTGCTGTACGACCGCCTCCAGTTTGCCGTCACGGTCACCTTCCACTACCTCTTTCCTCAGCTCACGATGGGGCTCGCCCTCTTGATTCTGTACCTGAAGACCCGCGCCCTCCGGACCATGGACCAACGGTATGACGGGGCGGCGCGCTTCTGGATCAAGATCTTCGCATTGAGCTTCGCCTTCGGGGTCGTGACCGGCATTCCCATGGAGTTTCAGTTCGGGACCAACTGGGCCAAGTTCTCCAATTTCGCCGGCGGCGTCATCGGACAGACGTTGGCGATGGAAGGCCTCTTCGCGTTCTTCCTGGAATCGTCGTTTTTGGGGATCCTGCTGTTCGGCGAGCAGCGGTTCGGCCCCACGGTCCATTGGGTGGCGGCCTTGATGCTGTTCCTTGGGTCGTGGTTGTCCGGCTATTTCATCCTGGCGACCAACGCCTGGATGCAGCACCCGGTCGCCTATACACTCGCGCCGGATGGGCGCGTTCATGTGAATAGTCTCTGGGGCCTGCTCACCAACCCCTGGCTCTTCTGGCAGTACACCCACAACATGACCGCCGCGGTCGTGACCGCTTCCTTCGTGATGGCGGCCGTGGGGGCCGCCTACCTGCTCTCGGGCCTTCATGCCGAGTATGCGAAGACGTTTCTGCGAACCGGGGTGGTGGCCGGCGCCATCGCCAGCGGCCTCATGATCTTCCCGACCGGCCACGGCAATGCCCGGCAGGTCTTTGAGCACCAGCCCGTGAAGGGGGCCGCGTTCGAAGGGCTGTTCCGCACCGAGCGGGGCGCCGGGTTGCTGCTCGTGGGGCAACCCAGTCCTGAGACCATGTCGATTGACAACCCGCTGGAGTTGCCGAACGCGTTGAGCATCCTCGTCTACGACGAGCTGTGGGCAAAGGTGAAGGGCCTGGACGCGTTTCCCCGCGAGGACTGGCCGGACAACATCCCGCTCCTCTATTACGCCTACCACATCATGGCCGGCTTGGGGACGATTCTGGCCGCGATCATGGGGGGCGCGCTGCTCATGCTCTGGCGCGGCCGCTTGTTCAAGACACCGTGGCTGCTCTGGCTCATCATGCTGAGCGCGCCCTTCCCCTACATCGCCACCACGGCCGGGTGGATGACGGCGGAACTCGGGCGCCAGCCGTGGCTCGTCTACGGACTGCTTCGCACGGCCGACGGCGCGTCTCCGTTGGTTCATTCGGGGACCGCTCTGTTTACCCTGATCGGGTTCCTCGGCCTCTACCTCCTCCTGGGGCTGATCTTCCTGTTCCTGGTTTTTGAAACCGTCCGGCATGGGCCGGCGGCGGGCATCGAGCCGACCAAGGCTGCCGCCCGACACGGCTACTGACCGAAGGGGCGATCGCGATGGAGACATTCTGGTACGTGATGGTCACCCTGATGCTCGCCGTCTACGTGGTCCTCGACGGGTTCGACTTCGGGGTCGGGATCCTCTATCCCTTCGCCACGCGAACGGAGATCGAGCGGAGGACCGCCTTGGCCTCGATCGGACCGGTCTGGAACGGCAATGAAGTGTGGCTGATCGCGAGCGGCGGCCTGCTCTTCTTCGCGTTTCCGAGAGCCTACGCGGCCGGGTTCAGCGGGTTCTACCTGGCGCTGATCCTCGTGCTGTGGCTGCTGATCTTTCGAGGTCTCGCGCTCGAGCTGCGCGGGCACCTTGACTATGACCTGTGGCGGCAATTCTGGGACCTGGCGTTCGCCGGCGCCAGCTTGCTGCTCGCGATTGTCTTCGGAGCGGCGTTAGGGAATCTGATTCGCGGCGTGCCGTTGAATCCGGAGGGCTATTTTTTTGTGGCCTTCTGGACGACCTTCACGCCGGGTGCTGAGCCCGGCATTCTGGATTGGTACACGGTGCTCATGGGGCTCACCAGCGCCGCCATTCTGGCCATGCATGGCGCCAATTACCTGGCCATGAAAACGGAGGGCCAATTGTCGAGACGGGCGGACTCGCTCGGGCGGCTGGCCGGTTGTCTCGCGGTCGGGCTCACGGTCTTGGCGGTGTTGGCGATCCCGTTCGTACGGCCGGGCCTGATGCACAACTACGCCGACCATCCGATCGGGTATCTGCTGCCGATCGCGGGCGGGCTGGCGCTAGGCGGAGTGCTGTACCTTCGCGCGGAAGGCCGCGAGGTCGGGGCCTTCTTTGCCTCCAGTCTCTTCATCCTTGCCATGCTGGGGAGCGTGGCCTGGGGCGTCTACCCGAACCTCCTAATCGCCACCACGGACCCGGCAAACAGCCTGACCGCCTTCAACGCCGCCGCCGGTCCCGATGGCCTCCGCCTCGGCCTCATCTGGTTCCCCGTCGGCATCAGCCTGGTGATCGTCTACCAGGTCTACGTCCATCGCGCCTTCTGGGGTAAGGTGCGGCTCGATTCGGAACCGAATCCGGCCGAGTAGCTCAAATCTCCGCACCACGCCCCGCGCATCGACCCGCCGGGCATCCGCAATCTCGGTGACGCGGATTGAGGTTGTCGTAGCGGAACTGAGTCATGAGGCCGCGCGGATCGGTGAGGCTGATCAGACGACTGACCGCATCGTAGGTCCGCTGCGTCACGTTGCCTATCGGATCGGTCGTGGTAATCAGATTGCCATTCGCATCATGGGCAAACGAAGTGATGACATTGTTCAGCGGATCGGTCACCGAGGTTGGCTGGCTCCGAATAGAGGGGCCTCTGCTAGCGACTGCGATCATGGTTCCGCCTTACCGTCTGTCCAGACCGCCGCGTTGCCGGCACTGTCCACCACGCCCACCAGCCGCCCCAGCTCGTCATAGAAATACTGGGCCTGGTCGGCCTGCAGTACCGCCGGCATGAACAGCATGCCCACGATCAGCAGCACTGCAATTTGCACGAGGGGTCTCGTCAAAGTCGATCACTCCTGCTCAACAAAGACTCCAGACCCGTTTTCTTCCCTCACGCCTTGCCTGGTCTGGCTTCGCCTGACGGACATGCGGACGGTACAATCT
>JBOHOM010000132.1:0-6073 GCA_050731075.1 Nitrospiraceae bacterium | reverse complement strand
TCCGCGCGCCCGTCTCGCGACGCGGCTGCGCGATTTCGCGACGAACCGTCATGAATAATCCGGGCTATGCGTGGCCCCGAGCGTCGTGAAGCCTGCGATCTGTCGCTTCGCTCGTGTCCTGCTCGCGGTCGCGGTGACCTTCGCGCTGGCCGCGGGGAACGAGGTCCGAGCGGAGGTCTCCAGGTTTGCAATCCCTTCCGTTTCCACCACTAAAAACGACGGCACCTCCTACGGACTGATCGTCCCGAACCTGGTGACCGACCAGGACAAAGAACTGAGATATCTCGTGACGCCATTGTTCGTGGTGAACACGATCGTGGGCGCCCAGGGGGCGCTGAATGTCTTTCGGTACGATACGGGGGGGCGGGAGATGCGGGTCATTGCCTCGTACAGCGAGAAGATCGAACGGAAGTTAATGTTCAGTTACATCGATCCGGCGTTCAGTAACGGTCGGTACGCCCTGAGCGTCGGCGCCTCATTCTTCAAGAACGCCACGATGCGGTTTTTTGGCATTAGCCAGGACACACCAGAAAGTGCCGAGACCAACTACACGGCCAGAGAGGGTCGCGCGTACTGGAAATTCGGCGTCCACCTGAACGAGGTCACGCAGATCGCAGTCGGCCAACGGTTTCGGCAGGTGCGGGTCCAGCGGGGGGCCACCGATCTTCCATTCACCGCAGAGGCGTTCCCGACCGTAGACGGCATCCAGGGCGCAACCATTCTGGGGCACCGCGCGACCTTCCACTACGACAGCCGGGATAGCCTGGTGGCCCCTACCGACGGGACGCAGGTGTCGGCCTATGCGGAACTGAATCAAAACCTACAAAATGGAGACAACCCTGTGTTCTACCGGTACGTGCTCGACGTGACGAAGTTGTTCCCCAGCGAGTCGAAGCGGTTGATCTTGGTCGTCCGGGGCAACCTGCAGACCACCTTCGGGGAGCAAGTGCCGTTTTACGAGCGGAGCTCACTGGGGGGACAGAACAATCTGCGCGGCTACGGGGTGGACCGGTTCATTGATGATCATTTGATCTCACTGAACGTCGAGCAACGGATCCATGTGCTCCGCACTCGCATTTTTAACGTGGCGGCCGAGTTCGAGATTGCGCCGTTTGTGGACATGGGCAAGGTGTTCAACACGTTCAAGAAACGGCAACTCCAGGATTACGAAGTGACCCCGGGGATCGGATTCCGGGGCATGGTGCGGCCGAGCGTGGTGGGGCGGGTGGATTACGGGTACAGCAGCGAGGGCGGGGCGGTGTTTGCCGGGCTCGATTTTCCCTTTTGACGAATCCCATGGTGACAGGCAGGCGTCTGGTACAGACCGTCCGATGGGTGGCGGCGCTCGTCATCCTCCTGGTCGCCGGCGAGGCCGGAGCCGGCCCGGACGGATTCGGCCCCTTTCCAGTGCGGAACTTTCAGCCGTTCCAGTTGCTGTTTCTGGGCATGTTCGGCGACCGGGCCGCCGTGGTCGGGAAGGGGGCCCTTGATGTGCGGGTGGAGCTGGCGGAAACCAGCACAGTCTTCAATGAGCAAACCGCCGACGTGACCGCGAAGATCAAGGTCGAGCAGCTCCGCACGGGCCTGTATCTCCGGTACGGCTTGCTGGACCGGCTGGAGGTTGGCATCGAGATCCCGCTCCTCTACCGCTACCGGGGTTTTCTTGAAGGCGCCATCACCGCCACGGAACGTGCGACGACCGGCTTGTCGCCGGCTCGCAGCGCGCTCAAGGGCACGGGCTTTGCCTTTAACCTGAGCCGGGACGGACAAACGCTCTTTGCAGGCGACGACGGCGACCTGGGACTGGGTGACATCACCCTGATCAGCAAGTATCAAATCCTGAGCCAGTCCGCCCAAATCCCGACCGTGGCCCTGCGGTTCGCGGTAAAGGCGCCTTCCGGAGACAGCGGCAAGGTCTTCGGGAGCGGCCATGCCGATGTCGGCCTCGGGCTTGCGGTGGAAAAATCGCTCGCCACCCGATGGATCTTGTACGGAAACGTGAACGGGATTTTCCCTACCGGAACCGTCAACGGCCTGACCGTTCAGCCGGCGGTGAGCACTCTGGCGGCCGCCGAGTATCTGTGGTCGCCCGCGGCGTCGCTTGTGGCGCAGTTTGATTTTTATTCCAGCCCGTTTCACGGAACCGGAGCCTCGATCCTCGATGACGGCGTCACCGAAGCGACAGTCGGATTCAATTATCGCTTGCGGAAGAATCTTCTCTGGCAGGTCTATGGCGTCGAGAACCTGGACTTCATCACGGGCAGCGCGGCCGATTTTACCCTATCCACGCTCGTCACCTATCGGTTCGGCAGCTACTGAGGACATGGTATCGGAGCGGGAGTCTTGGCGTAAATACTTGACATCACGAAGAGACGTGTGGGAGACTGAGCCCCAATTTCGGACAGAAGCTGAAGCTGCCTGCCAGAAGTCTGCCAGCCAGTCTCGACGCGCTCCTGACACCAGCAGCTGAAGCGACAAGCCAAGAGGAGAGAGACGCCTATGTCGTTGCTGAAGAGCATTCACGGTCCGTCGGATCTGAAACGGATGTCCCCGAAGCAGTTCCCCGAGTTGTGCCAGGAAATCCGCGAGCAGATCATCTCGGTCGTCTCGAACGTCGGAGGGCACCTTGCCTCGAACCTGGGCGTCGTCGAGCTGACGGTGGCGTTGCACGCGCTGCTGGATACGCCGAAGGATAAGCTGGTCTGGGATACGAGCAACCAGGCCTACGCCCACAAGCTGTTGACGGGACGGCGGGAGCGGTTCCACACCCTGCGGCAGTTCGGCGGGCTCAGCGGGTTCTGCAAGCGCGAGGAGAGCGCGTACGACACGTTCAACGCGGGCCATGCCGGCACCGGTGTGTCTGCGGCGCTGGGGATGATGGCGGCCCGCGAGCAGCTCGGCCAGAACCATAAAGTCGTGTGCGTCGTGGGGGATGGCGCGATGACCGCCGGCCTGACCCTCGAAGGTCTCCATCACGCGGGCGGTCTGGACAAAGACGTGCTGGTGATCCTGAACGACAACCAGATGTCGATCTCGAAGAACGTGGGCGCCATCTCGGCCTACCTGAACCGGACCTTCACCGGGGAGTTTTACACCCGCGTCAAAGAGGAGACCAGGCATCTCCTGGATGCCATTCCCCGCATCGGTCAGCCGATTGCGAAGATCGCCCACCGGGCGGAGGAATTGGCCAAGGGCATCATCCTCCCGGGACTGCTGTTCGAGGAGCTGGGCTTCCGCTACGTGGGGCCGATCGACGGCCACAATTTTGAGCATCTCCTCCCCACCCTCGAGAACGTGCTCAAGTTGAAGGGCCCCACGCTGCTGCACGTGATCACGAAGAAAGGGCTCGGCTACCAGCCCGCCATGGAGAACCCCGTGTGGTTCCACGCCTGTCCCGCTTTTGTGCGGGAGACCGGTGAGCCGGCCAAGAAAGCGCCGCGCCCCAGCTACACCGCGATTGCGGTGAACACGCTGGTCAATCTGGCGCGGCAGGACCGGCGGATCGTCGCGATTACCGCCGCGATGTGCGAAGGAACCGGCCTCACGGTGTTCGAGAAGGAGTTTCCGGACCGGTTGTACGACGTGGGCATCGCGGAGCAGCATGCGGTCACCTTTGCCGGCGGGTTGGCGGCGCAGGGCATGCGCCCCGTCGTGACCATCTATTCGACCTTCCTGCAGCGCGCCTTCGACCAGATCGTCCACGACGTGGCGACGCAGAACCTGCCGGTCACCTTCTGCATCGATCGGGGTGGGCTGGTGGCAGAGGACGGGACGACGCACCACGGTGCGTTCGATTACGCCTATCTCCGTCACGTGCCGAACATGGCGGTGATGGCGCCGAAGGATGAAAACGAGCTGCAGCACATGATCAAAACCTGTGTCACGTATCATGGGCCGGCCGCGGTGCGGTACCCCCGCGGCACCAGCCTGGGCGTCGCGATGGATCCGGAGCCGGTTGCACTGCCGATCGGGAAGGGGGAACTGTTGCGGGACGGGACCGATGTGGCGATCGTGGCCGTCGGCGTGACCGTCTGGCAGGCCATGAAGGCTGCCGAACGGCTCGAGCAGGACGGGATCTCCGCCGCCGTCGTGAACGCCCGGTTCGTGAAGCCGCTGGACGCGGGGTTACTCGGCGAAGTGGCGAGGCGCGTGCGGTGCCTCGTGACCGTGGAGGAAGCGGCCCGGATGGGCGGATTCGGCTCGGCGGTGCTCGAATCGTTGTCCGATCAGGGCATCACCGGCCTCCCCACCAAAGTCCTGGGACTGCCGGACTGGTTTATCGAGCAGGGTCCACAGGATCTCCTGCGGGAGAAATACGGCCTGACCGCCGAGGGCATCTACCAGGGCGCCAAGGCGTTGCTGGCACAGGTCTCCTCGCCCGCTGCCGCAAGCGGGAGAGCGGCCGATCTACGCCCTCTTCTCGCGGGCCAGGGCCAACGGTTGAGCCTGGCTTCACTGGGGAGGGAAGAGCAGAAGGGGGATGAGCAGGGCAGCTAGCCCGGATCATTCATGAGCGGTTCGTCGCGAAATCGCGCAGTCGCGTCGCGAGACGGGCGCGCGGAGCCGCGAGGGACCGAGGCGTGCTTGAAACAGCACGTTGAGGGACTGAGAGGCGAGCCCGCCCGCATGCCCGCCGCCTAGAACGCGGGCAGGCTGGTCGTAGCAGCGAATGGGCGATTGCAGTAGAAGCGTTCATGAATGATCCAGGCTGAGACGGGTTGAGGATGTACATTACCCGCAAAAAGACCCGGCAGATCACGGTGGGCAAGGTCAGGATCGGCGGCGACGCCCCGATTTCCGTCCAGTCCATGACCACGACCGACACCCGCGACGTGAAGGCGACGGTCGAGCAGATTCAGCGACTGGAAGAGGCCGGCTGTGAGGTCATCCGGGTGGCGGTCCCCGACATGGAAGCAGCGGCGGCGCTGCCGAAGATCAAGGCTCAGATGACCGTGCCGCTCATCGCGGATATTCACTTCGACCATCGCCTGGCCTTGAAGGCGGCCGAGGTGGTGGACTGCGTGCGGATCAATCCCGGCAACATCGGCGCGTGGTGGAAGACGGCCGAGGTGATCAAGGCGGTGAACGAACGCGGCATTCCCCTGCGGGTCGGTGTGAACGGCGGATCGCTGGAACGGCACCTCTTGGAGAAATACGGATATCCCACGGCTGAAGCCTTGGCCGAGTCGGCGCTCAACGCCGTGCACGCGCTCGAGGACGTCGGGTTCACCAACATGAAGGTGTCGTTGAAAGCCTCCGACGTCCACCTGGCGGTGGACGCCTACTGGCTGTTCTCTCTGCAGTCGGACTACCCGCTTCACCTCGGCATCACCGAGGCCGGCACCGCGCAGACCGGCGCCGTGAAGTCCGCGATCGGGATCGGCTGGCTCCTCTCGCACGGGATCGGCGACACCCTGCGGGTGTCCTTGGCCGCGGACCCGGTGGAGGAGGTGAAAGTCGGCTTTGAAATCCTGAAGTCGCTGGAGCTGCGCCATCGCGGGATCAACGTGATCGCGTGTCCGACCTGCGGGCGGGTGGAAATCGACGTGGTGCGGATGGCCAACGAGCTGGAGAAGCGACTGGGCCACATCAAGACCCCGCTCAACGTGTCGGTGCTGGGCTGCGTGGTGAACGGGATCGGCGAAGGCAAGGAGGCGGATATCGGCATCGCGGGCGGCGAGGGAGTCGGCATTCTCTTCAAGAAGGGAAAGCTGCTGCGCAAGGTGCCGGCGGAAGAGCTGATGGAGACGTTGATCCGGGAAGTCGAGCTGCTGGCCAAAGAAAAAGCGGCCGAGGAAGCGGGCGAGGAAACCCCGGCGTCGGCAGCCACGCCAGGCAACGGCAACTCCTCACCACGCGTATACGTCCCCTCGGCTGACGGCCCGTCCTCGCTCAGCCGTGAGCTCCCTATCCTGCCCAAGAAAAAGTAAGGCCTGTCGGGCGGTGGACTCTACTCCGTGCGTTCTGACCTAGCAGCTGTGGAGGGCGGATGCGCCACGGCTTAGCCGCTCCAGCGCCTCTCGGAGCGACCCTTCCGGACTCTGCCAGGTGGAAACCTTCGGAAATTCCCTCG
>JBOHOM010000131.1:0-3667 GCA_050731075.1 Nitrospiraceae bacterium | reverse complement strand
GCGAAATTCGCGCAACGACGTGAAATAGGCCGCAGCCCAGAGGATGGGCGGCAGAAAGACAAGAAAAACCAGATCTGGATCGAGGCGAATGGTGGGAAGGCCGGGTATCACCCCCAGCACCAGCCCGCCGATGACGAGGAGAATCGGGTAGGGGATGAGGAGCTTGCGCGCGATCAACGTGAGCGCGAGGACGACGGTGAGCAGCAGGATGATGATCTCAAGCTGGTAGAGGCTCTCCATGCCTGCTCCGCCGCCAGCGAGAACTTAACTTCAGCCGATCGGTATGAGCGCGCCGTTGATTCTGTCGGCGTGGGCCGAAGCGAGGGACACAAGAAGCTGGGCGATCGATTCCGGTTTCACCCACTTGCTTGAATCAGCGGTTGGCATGCTTTGCCGGTTCGCCGGCGTATCAATGGTCGTCGGCAGCACCCCATTGACATTCACGCCGGAACCGGCCAGTTCAAGCGCGAGTATCCGAATCAGGCTCAGGAGTGCTGACTTCGCGACGAGATAAGCCGCCGCACCTGGGAAGGGGTCAAGGGCGGCACGAGCGGCAATGTGGATGATGCGACCGCCTCTCTGTTCCAGCATGTGTGGCACCACTGCCCGTGACAGGAGAAACGCTGACGTGAGGTTCATCGTGAGCATCTTGTCCCACAGTGATCGGTCGGTCTCGGTAACCCGACCCATTGCAAATCCACCGACAAGATTGATGAGACAATCGATGCGCCCTGCCTTCTGGATGACCGTCTCCATGAGGCGCTGCACGTGAGCCGCATCCGTCACATCGGCCGTCAGGCCGAGCATTTCTCCGGGTAATTCTTTGGGGACCTGGCGATCTACCACAACTAACGTCGCGCCGCTCCTGGAGAATACTGACGTCACAGTCTGACCGAGGGCGCCCATCGCTCCTGTAATGACGACGATCTTTCCGTCCAGGCGTATCATGCCGTCCCCATTGCTTCTCCCAGCGTCAACTTTCTCACGGCTCTAATGACCGCATAATGGGGTAAGAGCCTCTTTCTCACTCTTAAAAGACGCTTAGCCAGGCTCAGCCGGTGACGGCGGCCGGCGCCGGCGCGGACTGTCGCGCTTCCAGCGGGAACTCCCGCGCCCGCCAGGCGTCGATGCCGCCGGCGAGGGGCCGGACTTTGGTGATCCCCTTGGTGCGCAGCAAGAGCGCCATCTTGGCAGCGGTCGCTTCATTCGGGCAGGCGCAGAACAGGATCACGGTCTGGTGCCGCGGAATCTCCTGGTGGCGCTGCTCGAGCTCCTCCGCCGTCATCTGAAGCGCACCCGGGATGGTGTAGGGATCGGCTTGGTGATCCAGCGCGCCGCGCAGGTCCACGATGAGATGGTCACCCCCCTCGTCCATGATCTGCTTCAGCTCGTCCACGCTGATGCGGGCGATCCGCAGCTCGCGCAGCAGCCATTGCCGATGCACGTATTTGTAGACGATGTACGCGCCCAGGCTTCCGCCGAGGAGGTAGACGAGCCATGAGCCGAGACGCGCCGCTTGCGCCGAGATTTCCTCGAGTTGGGCGCTGAACAGGTAGCCGGGCCCCATGAAGGCCACGGTCCACAACAGAGCTCCCAGTCCGTTGTAGGACAGGAACCGCTTGACGCTAACGCCGAAGAGGCCGGCCAGCGCGGGCGTGATCGTGCTCAGGCCCGGAATGAACTTGGCCATGACGAGCGCGCGGATGCCGTGCCGCGTGAAGAAGTTCTCCGTCCGCCGAACGCAGGAATCCGGTTCCAGCGAGATTCGGCAGAGGAGGTTCAGCGCATGCCGGCCACGATGCCGGCCCAGCTCGTACCAGATCAGGTTGCCGGCCGAACAGGCGACGACGGACAGGGCCACAGCCGCCGCCAGATTCATCTTCCCGGCGCCTGCCAAGGCGCCCACGGCCAGCAGAACCGGAACGGCGGGGATCGGCAACCCGATCTGCTCGGCGAAGACCACGGCGACCAGCACCGCCTGGCCGTGTCTGACTAAAAACGCGATCGTTTCGTCCACCCCGGCCTCCCGCACCGTTCACGCCGAGCTCCAGCCATACCCCATTGCCGGGCTCACTTCTCGATGGCGAACCCGTCGTTCTTCCACCAGCGCCACCCGCCCTCGAGTTCCATGACCGGATACCCCTTGCTCGCGAACCCCACGGCGGCCGTCGCAGCCAGGTGGCAGACTTGCGAATAACAGTAGAGCACGTTGATCTTGTCCTTGCGAAGACGCGACTTCACGATCTTCGGGTCGTCCCACTGACCCTTCGGGACGTTGACGGCACCGGGAATATGACCTTCGGCGAAATCCTCGGCTGCGCGCACGTCCACAATATTCACGGGCTGACCCTGCTTCACCCAGCGTTCCAGTTCCACGGGCCCGGTGGTGAAGCCCATCTTGTCCCGAAAATATTTCTTGGCGCTTACCGCGCTTGGAATCTTCAGCCTGGTTGCTGTGGCCATGTTGCTTCTCCTTGATCGATAAACGTGACCGGTTATAGGCGCAGGGGCTTGATCGGCGAGAGAACCGCCGCCGGGTTCTTCTTCCAGATCGCCTCATCCGCGTCCACGTACAGTTCCACTTCATTGCCGTCCGGATCATGAAGATACAGGCTCTGGCTCACCGTGTGGTCGCTCATGCCGTTGATTTGGACGCCGGCCTGCTCCAACTCCTTCTTCGCTGCACGGAGCTCCTCCAAGCTATCTCCGATCTTGATCCCGATGTGATAAAGCCCCAGCCGACGCCCCGCCGCCGGCGCCGGAGCGTCTTCCACCTCGATCAGCAACAACTCATGATGGGTCCGGCCTGACGTGAGCGCGGCCGCCGCCCCATCGAAGATTCGCCCGATCTCCTTGAAGCCGAGCAGATCCCGGTAGAAAGCCAGCGATCTTCCCAGATTCTTCACATAAAAGACCACATGGCCGAGGTAGCGCGCTTTCATCGTCGTGTCTCCACGAGCCGTTGCAGATGTGCGTTCATCTCGGCAGCCGGCAAGCGTTTCCGGTCGCCATGTCCGGGCAGCACCCATTCAAAGCGATAGGTCAGCAGTCGTGTGAGCGAGCCCAGGAGCCGCGGTCTGTCCCAGACCAACCGCTCGGGCGCCCCGAGTGCGCCTGTCTCGCGATCCCACCAGAGGTGATCCCCCGAGAACAGGTAGCGTCCGTCATACAGGAGCGCCATGCTGCCGGCGGTGTGCCCCGGGACCGGAATGAGTTGCACGCGGAGCGCGGCTGCCATCGGCTCGTCACCCCGCACGATCCATTCCGCGTGAGGCATGGCCTCCGCATCTTCTTCATGGATGATGCGCGTGGCCTTGAAGCGGCGAGCATACCGCGCGGCGTCCGCGACGTCGTCTTCATGGCTCAGGAACACATACCGGATGCCGCCCATCCGCTCGAAGGCCTCGACCAGATGCGTCGTGTACCGAGGCGAGTCCACCAGCCAATTGCCGTCCTCATGCCGGAGGAAATAGCTGTTGGCGCCGAACGACTTTTCGGAATTGAACCCGTTGTAGTAGACGCCGCCTTCCAGGTGCAACGGAAAGCTCTCCATCGCCCGGCGCAGATGCGCCTTGTTTTTCTCCACCGTCCCGATGGACCCAACCGGACAGGCGAGTAGCGCCCGCCACGCGTCCTGCCGTTCCGGTTCGGATGCAGGTTGGGAGTA
>JBOHOM010000130.1:0-2379 GCA_050731075.1 Nitrospiraceae bacterium | reverse complement strand
ATTCCAGCGCGCGCTCCACAATTTCCAACAGATCTGAAACGCGACCATCGTCTTGCCGGTCCCGGTGGCCATAGTGAGCAGGACCCTCCGTCTGCCTTGAAGAAGGGCCTGTACTGCTCGATTAATGGCGATCTCCTGGTAATAGCGCGGGGTTTTCCCGGATAGATGGTTAGAAGGAGTCAGCAGACGATCGGCAACCGTGTCATCCGTGAGCTTTTCACCCAGGCGGAGGCGTTTCCATAGTTCGCTAGGGGTCGGGAAGCTTTTGAGCTCGCGTTCCTTTCCCGCAATAAAGTCGAACTCCACGATGCCATGGCCGTTCGTCGAGTAGGCGAACTTGAGCCCGAGCATCTGGGCGTACTCCTTGGCTTGCTGGAGTCCGTCGCCAGGTGACTTGTAGGCGGCTTTGGCCTCGACGACAGCGATGAGGAAGTCCCGTGTGTACCTGAGGAGATAGTCGGCCCGCTTTTGCGGGCGGCGCCGGACTTTGTCTCCGACCACGACAATCCGGCCATCCGTGAAGGTCTTCTGTTCCGTGAAAGAGTGCGGATCGTTGTCCCAGCCCCCTGAAATCAACTTCGGGAGGACATATTTTCGGCAAGTATCAGCCTCGGTGATCATCTTAACTGTTATGTTCTCTACTCACTTCGAGGGCGCGTCCGCCGCGCAGCGGAAGCCGGTCGAGTCGTTGCGGTTCAAGGGATCACTCTTGACCCGCGTGAACGCGCGGACGAGCGGCGTCTCCACATGCCACCCCGAGCTGCGGAGGACCTTGTGCATCCCGGTTTCGGGGCCTTTCGGGTTTCGTGCGGGACTCTTTTCGTAGTAGAGCGGGTCGTACCAGTCCGCCACCCATTCCCAGACGTTCCCGGCCATGTCGTAGGCGCCAAACGGACTCTTGCCGGCTTCATAGCTCCCCACCGGCATCAAGGTTTTTTCCCCGATCCAGCGCTGATTGTAGTTGAGGTGCTTCGGCGTGGGCTCTACGTTCCCCCAGGGAAAGCGGCGGTCGTCGGTGCCTCGAGCGGCTTTTTCCCATTCGGCCTCGGTCGGGAGGCGCTTGCCTGCCCAGCGACAGTAGGCATTCGCGTCATACCAGTCCACGTTGATCACCGGCCGGTCCGAGATGGATTCGGGCATCAGACCGCCTCGCCAGAGATTCCGGCTCGGATCCTTTACGTTCTGCGGAGTCCGATGGCCGGTGGCTCGCACGAACTCCAGGTATCTCCCGTTGGTGACTTCGAACTTGTCGAGATGGTACGCATCCAGATAGACCTCGTGGCGGGGATACTCGTCCCGCCCCCCATCGCGGTCGCCTTGCGGGACGCCCATCGGGAACGGGCCGGCCGGCACCAATACCATCGGCGCGCCGTCTTTTCCGATGGCCTCGGTCTGAAGGCCGGCTGAGGATTCCAGGCCGGCCGCGTAGGTCAGCAGCACGGCAAGGGGCACCATGACCAACAGACGGGCTGGGCTCAGGGGAAATGCCTCTGGCGTTGCATGCATGGGAGCGATCAGGATCGTACCACACGGCGGACCGCGAATCACAGAGACGGCAGGTTACTGGGGCCAACGCATGGACCGCAGGCCGTGGTTACAGGCAAGTTTCCGATTGACGGACTCTAGACCCAGCCCTAGTATACGCAGAAGGATCGGCGGGGCGCTGAGAACCGGGGCGCCAGCGCGTGGATTACCCATGGAAGATGAACCCATCAGGCCATGTGAGGGAAACGGCGGATGACTGAGCCGGTCGTGCGAGGGCTGCGCCATCTTGCGTTGCGCGTGACCGACCTGAAGAAGTCCCGAGCCTTCTACGAAGGGCTCTTCGGGATGCGGGTGGTCTGGCAACCGGATGAGGACAATCTGTACCTCAGCTCGGGGAGCGACAACCTGGCGCTGCACCAGATTCCGGTCGGGGAGCTGGCTCAGTACCGGGGAGGCCGCGGCCAGTTTCTGGACCATTTTGGTTTCATCATGGATTCACCTGAATCGGTGGACCGGATGTTCGAGCAGGTCGAGCGGAGCGGGGCGCGAATCGTGCACCCCCCGAAGCGCCATCGGGACAGCAGCTACTCGTTCTACCTCGCCGACCCCGACGAGAATACGATCCAGGTCCTCTACGAGCCGACAATCAGCAAGCGTAAGACTAATCGTGTGGGGGGAAGGGTGAGGCGTAAGGGGTAAGAAGGTAAGCGGCTAACGGTTATGCAGATTTTGGACAAACTCCGCAGCGACCAGTATGTCGGTCTGGCTCCCTGGGTCTGGCTCCAGTTGGAAAGCTCGAACCCTCCCGGCCCGTGTCCGTTTATCGGCGGGGTGGCCCCTGAAGTGGTCGCCAGCCTCCACCAAGCCCACAGTCTTCTTTTGAGCGCCGTGGAG
>JBOHOM010000129.1:0-21730 GCA_050731075.1 Nitrospiraceae bacterium | reverse complement strand
TGTCAACATCTCTCTACCTCCGTTTGGTTGGGGTTGTGTCGACCTCGTCCCATTAGGTCTCTGGTGTTGCATCAGTCCCTCAAGATTTTGAGTTGGAGAGTATTATCTGCATCTTCTATGCCTGAGTATTTTTTAATCAATTCTTTCAATTTATAGATAATAGAATCATCTAGTTATGATGATCTCTGCCAATCGGTCCTATCGATCAGGGACTTTGAACTCCCGCATTCCGTCCCTGAGTGCCGAGATTTGGCAGCATCCAGAAGGCGGCCTGAACTGCATCCTGCCTGGTTCTTGGGACGAACTGAGAGAGGATTAGTTGCTGACGTCATTGGATTCTGCGGTTAGCAGACCTTGCCTGAGGTCATTTATGTACCACCGGTCAATGGTCGTATCGCCGTCAATATTCGCGACAGCCGTGACGGTAAAGCCCGTCGCACCGTTCATCGCGACTGTCGTGCCTTGGGCCTCGATGGTCCCAAAACTCGCATTGATGGTATCCATAGTGAGGCCGGGGACTGTGACACTCGCATTGGGACCACCGCCTGGTCCTGCCTGGCCAGACCGGAAGGTATAGCGGCTGACCCCTGTCAGCACATAACGAATTTCGCCCAGGCTGCCGTATCGCGAGTCCTCCGATAAGTAAGTAATCTCTCCGATGTAGATGGCCCCCAAGTTGTTCTTGGCATCTGCCTGGCGGGTGCGCGACTGATACTGCAAGAAGGTGGGAATCGCGATGGAGGCAAGGATCCCAAGTATGCCCACCGTAATCATCAACTCGATCAGAGCGAAGCCTCTCTGGCTCCCCCTTGCTTTGAGGCCATTCCTCTGTCGGTCCAAGGCAGCCTCCACATTGATGCAGAACCAGTGGGTCGAGTGGTGATGGAAGCATGTTGCGTGCCAATGATTCTGTCCGGCACCGGCACATGATATGTTTCTCGTTTTATATCAGTTTGTTAGGTCATTCTATCGGATGCGGCCTGACCCGGGTAAAGGACCGGGTTATGCGCAAAAATTGGCAGATTGGAATTAGTCGGGCGATCGAAGAACTCGGCTTAGGGATTCGCCTGCGGCGCGGTAGGAGGTTGTAAGACTCGACGTTTGGCCTGCTGAACGCGTTCCTCCAGCGTGGGGTCGCCCAATCCTCGATCGCGAAACCGGTCGATTAATTTGAGGTTGGAGGGGTCCAGTTCGAGTGAACGAAGCCAGGCTTCCCTGGCCTCTTGGATCCGATTCTGTTTGTAGTAGACCTCGCCGAGATGCTCGTAAATGACCGGGTCCTCTTTCACGAGCGCTGCGGCCTTCTTCATCTCTGCCAACGCCTCGTCAAGCAAACCCATCTTGAAGAAGGCCCAGCCGAGGCTGTCCACATAGTACCCGTTGTTGGGTTTCAGGGAAAGCGCCTGCTTGATGAGGGACACCGCCTCTTCGATCTTGATGCCGCGCTCAGCGTAACTGTAGCCGAGGTAATTCAGCGCGTCAGCATGTTTGGGGTCAAGCCGCAAGGCGGTCTCCATCGCTCCGACTGCATCGTCGAACCGGTTCAGCTTGTCGTAAGCGGTCCCCAAATTAAAATGCAGATCCGGATTGCCGTGGTTATACGCGATGCCTTGCTCAAAGGCCTGAGACGCCAACGCATACTGGTCGGTCTGAAGATAGGTCAGCCCCAGCAAGAGGTGCCCATCAGGCTTCTTCGGGTTCAGCTTCACCGCCTCCGTGAAGTGCACGATCGCGTCCGGATACCGCTTCAACCGGTAGAGCAGAAACCCAAGGTGCAGGTGGCCGTCGACGTACGTCGGCTGAAGCTCCAGATTGCGCTCATACGCCTGCATGGCCGTGTCATAGTCCTTGAGCTCTTCGTACATCAGCCCCAGATAGTCGCGAACCTTGAGCTCCGCCGGCCGCGCAGCCAGGATCTTGTTCAAGTACTGGATCGCCTTCTGATAGTCTTTCAGTTCTCCGTAAATCAACCCCGCTCGGAGCTGCGCATCGAGATCCTCCGGGTCCTGAATCAGGGTGATCTCGAGTTCGGCGAGCGCCTCGATGTAGGATTTGTCGCTGATCAGCAGCCTAACGAGATGCTGGCGCACTTCCTTGCTGTGCGGGTTCACGAGCTGGAGATACTTGCGGTACACCGCCACGGCCTTCCCCCGGTCCTGCTGGGACTCGTACACCGAGGCCAAGGCGACGTACGCCGGTTCAAACGTCGGGTTGGCCGTGATCGCCCGCTCGAAGTTCGCGATCGCCCGGTCCGGTTGATTCAATTCGACCCCGATGCGCCCCAGGTAGTAGTACCCGATCGGAGAGTCTTTCGCCTTCTCGATCCCCCGTTCGAACTCACGCGCCGCTTCTTCCAGACGCCTCAAATTGACCAGCAGGATGCCCTTGGAGAAGTAGGGTTCGCTGCCCTTGGGGTCCTGGGCGATGGCGCGATCGTAGAGCGCCAGCGCTCGTTCGGCCTGTCCCGCGCCCGCATAGATCCCGGCCAACAGGACCAGGATGGCATCCTCCCGCACGTCCGTCACGGCCACCCGATCGGCGAACCGGACCGCATTCTCCATGTCTCCCCGGGAGAAATAGAGCGCGGCAAGCCTGGCCTGCAGATAGCTGGAGGAGGGGTCGTCCCGGAGCGCGCTCAGGTATTCTTGGATGGCTCCTTCAGCGTCCTGATTCAGTTCCGCCTGGTACCCGAGCATAGAATGGTACACGGCGCCGGGATCGGCGGGGGCAGCCGGTTGCACGGACCGGATCGCTGACGGGCTTGGAGAAGGAGCGAGACTCGTTCCCCCCTGCGGAAGAGTGGTACAGCCGCCGAGGAGGGACGGGATCGCCAGCAGGCTCAAGACCGTCCGCGGCCACCTCGCCCGGAGTCGTCCCGGCGGGATCGACACACGCCCGCGGAGCCATCTGGTCACGCTCATCTCCCCTCAAGAACGGTCGCTGCTCAAACTCGGGACTTCAACAGGCTGGCGTTCGAAATGATTCCGAAATTATACGAACTCGGCAGGGAGGGTGTCAAACCGCTTCATGTTTATCGAGGCTCTCGAACTTGGCGAACTTGTCGTGGAAGAACAGCTGCACGTCGCCGGTCGGACCGTTGCGGTGCTTCTTGAGCATGATCTCGGCGATTCCTTTCTTCTCCGAGTTCGGGTCGTATTGATCCTCGCGGTAGATGAAGATCACCACATCCGCGTCCTGTTCGATCGCCCCGCTTTCCCGAAGATCCGCCAGCATCGGGATCGGGGGCTTGCGGCTCTCCACGGCCCGGCTCAACTGCGACAGCGCCATGACGGGGACATTCAGCTCCTTGGCCAGGGCTTTCAGGGATCGCGAGATGTCGGAGATCTCCTGCTGGCGCGATTCGGCGTCGCTCCGGCCTTGCATGAGCTGGAGGTAGTCCACGACCAGGAGGTCAAGGCCGCTCTCCGCCTTCAGGCGCCGGGCCTTGCCGCGCATCTGTTGCACGGTCAGCGCGCCCGAGTCATCGATGAAAATGGGGGCCTGCTCGAGCTTTCCTGCCGCCTCCGCCAGCCGCCACCAATCCTCCTTGTGCAGCTTGCCGGTGCGCAGGGCATGCGAATCCACGTGCGCTTCCGAACTGAGCATCCGCAGCACGACCTGCGCTTTGGACATTTCCAGGCTGAAGATTCCCACCACGGACCCGTGATGGATGGCGGCGTGCTGGGCGATTCCGAGCGCCAGGCTGGTCTTGCCCATGCTGGGGCGACCGGCGATCACCACCAGATCGGACGCTTGGAAGCCCGCGGTCAGGTCATCGAGGTCATAGAACCCGGTCGGAACGCCGGTGACCTTCTCTTTCCTCTTGGCGAGCCGATCGACGAGATCCAGACTTTCTTTGATGATATGGTGGAGCTGGGTGAACGACCGGCCGAGCTTGCCCTGCGCCAGACTGAAGACGGACCGTTCGGCGAAATCCAACAGATCGTCCACGGACGAGTTCCCGTCGTACCCTCGAGAGATGACCTCGGTCGAAGTGCCGATCAGGCCACGGAGGAGCGCCTTGTCGCGTACGATCTTGCAATGGTACTTGATGTTGGCCGCGGTCGGGACCACCTGGACCAACTCCGCCAGATAGGCGGCTCCCCCCACCGACTCAAGCTCGCCCTTGGTCTTCAGGTGTTCCGTGAGGGTGATCTGATCGATGACCTCGCCGTGCTCCGAGAGGTCCAGCATGGCCTGAAAAATCTTCCGATGGGCAGTTCTGTAAAACTCCTCTTCCGTCAACACTTCCATGGCCTTGGCCATGGAGGCGTTGTCGAGCAAGATCGCGCCCAACACCGATTGCTCGGCTTCAAGGTTTTGGGGCGGTAATCTGGGCGCTGAAAGATCGGAGAGACTCACGGTTCCACACCCCTCTCTGACTCATGAAGGCTGAACGCGGGATGAGGGATGACGCACGATCGGCAAGTTGAGCAGATCCTTGATCTTGACTTTTTGCGGCGCCAACTTCACGGCACTGCCCAGGTCCGGGCCCGTCGGGAATTCTGTCACGACCAGTGCCTCGTCGGCCGCCACACGCGGGCTTCCCAGGATCACCACGGCCGAGGCGCCCAGCCGGCGCCCCTCCGCCACGGCCTGGCCGACCGCGTCCAACCCCGGTGCGGCCAGCACCGCCTGGACCACGCGAAAGCCCTTCTGTCGCAGCATCTGACCCACTTGGAACATCCGGTCGGAATGGCGCATCGGGGCCGAGACCAAAAACTCGGCCTGGGCGCTTGGGTATCCGTCCTCTACGCGTTCCATCGCCCGGAAGAGTCGATCCATGTCCAACGCGAAGCCGGTGGAGGGAAGGTCCCGTCCAAACCGCCCGATCAGGTGGTTGTACCGGCCCCCGCCGCCCAACTCGTAGCCGATGCCTTCCGCGAACACGTCGAAGACCACACCGTCGTAATAGTCGAACCCCCGGAATTCGCCCAAATCCAGCAGCAGGTGGTCACGCAGGCCGGCGGTCCCCAGCAGGCGATACACGTCGGTCAGACGTTCGAGCGCGCTCCGCAGCTCTCGATCACGACCGGCGAGCGCCTGGCCCCGGTCCAGCACCTCTTCCCGGCCGTACAGGCCCGGCGCCTCCAGGATGGCCCGCGCCGAAGCTTTCGGCACGCGCTCCGCGGCGAGAATCTCCGCGAGTCGAGGCAGGTCCTTCCGTGCGGCGGCGTGCTCAGCCCGCTTCTGCCCGTCCGGAGACATTCCCGATCTCGCCAGCAGCGCCTTGAAAAACCCGACATGCCCCAGCGCAATCTTGAACGACTGAAGCCCGAGCTGCTTCAGGCATTCGATCATCAGCGCGAGGATCTCGCCGTCCGCGGCGACATCGTCAACCCCGATCAATTCGGCGCCGACCTGGAAGATCTCCCGTTCGCGCCCTGCGTGTTCAGGTTCATGGCGGAACACCGTGGTGCGATAACATAACCTGAGCGGCACGCTCGGCCCGACCATCCCCATGGCCACGATCCGGGCGATCTGCGCAGTGACGTCCGGCCTCAGCAACAGAATGCGCCCCGTGGTCCGGTCCGCGAACTTGTAACATTTCTCGATCAATTCCGGTTCCAGCCCGGCCGAGAGCACATCCAGGTACTCGAAGCTGGGGGGGATGATCTCCTGGTAGCCCCATCGGCCCAAGGTGCTCAGGAGCATCTCCTCCAGATGGCGCACGCGTCGGGCGGCGTGGGGAAGGACCGTGGTCATCCCCACCGGAATCAGCGAGCGCTCGTGTTTCTTCATCGAGGACGCAGGAGCGCGCGATGCTTTGCTCGTCTGTTGGGATGGCGCCGGGCGGGACATGGGCCGGGGTCGGGCCACTCAAAGCCCTTTTGAAAGGTCAACCAGTTTGACGGACAGAATGTTGTTCCCGCGCCTGATGGTCTCGAGCACTCCAGCCGGGAGGGGCGCGTCCAGCCCGATGATCAGCAGGGCGCTGCCGCCCCGCACCTCGCGGGAGCATTGCATGCGGGCGATGTTGACACTGTGGTCCCCCAACACCTGACCGACGGCGCCGATGACCCCGGGCCGGTCCACGTTGAGGATCAGGAGCATGTGTCCTTCCGGCACCACTTCGACCTGAAACTCGTCGATCTCGATGATGCGGGGGTCCTTGCGATTGTGGAGGGTCCCCGCCAGGCGGTGGGGCTTTTTCCCGGCGTCCACCCGCACCCTGATCACGCTCGTAAAATCCCCGGCATCGCTGCTCTTCACCTCTTTGACCTCGATCCCCCGCTCCTTGGCGATCACCGGGGCGTTCACATAGTTCACGGCATCCTCCAGGATGGGGGTCAACAGGCCTTTGAGCACCGCGATCGTCAGGGGAGCCAACGTCAGCGCAGCGACCTCGCCGTTGTACTCGACCGTGACTCGCTCCACTCCCCCCTCATAGAGCTGGGCCTGCAGGAGCCCGATCTTCTCCGCCAGCGTCAGGTACGGCTGCAGCCGCGGCAGCAACTCCGGCGGAACCGAAGGAACGTTGACGGCGCCCCGCGCAATCCCCTTCGTAAAATAATCCACGATCTGTTCCGCGATCCCGACCGCCACGTTTTCCTGCGCTTCACCGGTCGCAGCCCCGATATGGGGAGAGCAGACGAAATTGTCCAGCGTCAGCAAGGGGTGGTCCGGGCTGACCGGCTCGTTCTCAAACACGTCGAACGCAGCGGCCGCCACCCGCTTCGACTTCAAGGCCTGGAACAGGTCTGCCTCGTTCACGATCCCCCCGCGCGCGCAATTCACGATCATCACCCCGGGCTTCATCTGCTCGATGGCGGCGGCGCTGATCAGCGAGCGGGTTTCGGCCGTGAGCGGGGCGTGCAGGGAGATGATGTCCGCGCGCCGATACAGCTCGGCGAGCTCCACCATCTCGACCCCCATCTTGGTGGCCCGTTCCTCGGCCAGATACGGGTCATAGGCGATCACGTTCATGGACATTCCTTGGGCCAGCTTCGCCAGGTAGCCGCCGATCTGTCCGATCCCCACGATGCCCAACGTCTTGTTGTAGAGTTCGACCCCCATGAACCGTTCCTTTTCCCACTTGCGGGCTTTCATCGAGGCCGTCGCCTGCGGAATCTGACGGGTCATCGCACAGATCATGGCCATCGTATGCTCGGCCGTCGTGACCGTGTTCCCGCCCGGGGTGTTCATCACGACGATCCCGCGCCGTGTGGCAGCCTGAGTGTCCACATTGTCCAACCCGGACCCGGCCCGGCCGATGACTTTGAGCCGCTCGGCCGCCGCGATCAGGTCGGCCGTGACCTTCGTGGACGAGCGGACAATAATCCCGTCGTATTGCCCGATCTCCCTGATCAACTCCTCTTTGGAGAGCTTGGTCTTGACGTGCACGGTAAAGCCGGCCTTTTCCAGAATCTCGACCCCTTGCTTCGAGAGGCTATCGCTGACCAGGATCTTCATCGCTTGTTCCGGCTCGTAGCAAACAGCACATTGCCCCGGGCTATTGGTTCGTCGCTCATCCTTTGACCATGAGTAATTCCTGAGCCTTGGCCACCCCGCTCCCCAGTTTCACGGGATGCCCCAAGCCCTTTAGCACCATTTCAATCGCTGCCAAGGTCAGGATGACATCGAAGGTGTCCATGTATCCCATGTGGGAAACCCGGAAAATCTTCCCCTTCAGATGGTCCTGTCCCCCTGCGGCGGTGATCCCGTATTGCACTCTCAGGTTTTTGTAGATCGCCTGTCCGTCCACCGAACCAGGCGCCGAGATCGCCGTCAACGCGTCGCTGGGAGATTCCTTGGGAAAGAGCGAGAGCCCGGCGGCCTTGACCCCCTCGCGCATCGCATGGGCCAGACGGGCTTGGCGCGCGAACACCGCGTCCAGGCCTTCGGCCTTCAGCATCCGCAGGACTTCCTGGAGGCCCAGGATC
This sequence comes from Nitrospiraceae bacterium, assembly GCA_050731075.1. Classification (GTDB taxonomy): domain Bacteria; phylum Nitrospirota; class Nitrospiria; order Nitrospirales; family Nitrospiraceae; genus 40CM-3-62-11. Next base: position 13,847 of record JBOHOM010000129.1, on the reverse strand, counting down.
ATGGACACCGCCGGCGTGTAGGCCGTTTGATTGTTGGTCTGCGACGCCCGCTCCTTCTTCAAGTTGAAATAGAACGCGCCGTTTTTGGCCTTGTCAGCCAGTTGCCACGCCTTATCGCTGACGCTCACAAAGGCCAGACCGGGCGGCAGCATCATCGCCTTTTGTGAGCCGGCGACGACCACATCCAGCCCCCAGGCATCTGTCTTGAGGTCGAAGACGCCCAGCGCGGTGATCGCGTCCACGACCAGGATCGTGCCCTCGTAGGGCCTGATCACTTCCGCGAGCCTCTTCGTGTGGTGGGCGACGCCGGTCGACGTCTCGCTCGCCTGCACGTACACGGCCTTGATGGAGGGATCCTTCTTGAGGGCATCGGCCACCGCCTGAGGGTCCACCGCATACCCCCACTCCACCTTGAGCTCGACCACCTGCACGCCGAACGTCTTGCAGATTTTTCCCCAACGCTCGCCGAACTTCCCTCCGTTCACGACCAGCGCCTTGTCGCCCGGTGACAGGAAGTTGGCCACCGCTCCTTCCATCCCTCCCGTCCCGGAGGAGGCCAAGATCAGCACGTCGTTCCTGGTCTGGAACAACCATTTGAGGTCATTCCGCACTTCACCGAACAACTGGGCGAATTCGGGAGCCCGGTGATGCATCACAGGCCTGGCCATCGCCAGTAACACTTCTGGCGGGACTGGTGTCGGTCCCGGGGCTAGCAGATATCGCTTCAACATCCTTCACTCTCCTCCCGGGAAACAAGACAAAAAGAGAAGCGCCCGGCTCTCGGACCGGCAGGAGTCAGCCCCACTCATTGGCCGGGTCACCACCTGGTGTGCGCACAACCCACGGCCCCGCCTCGCACCGGGCATCCCGTCTTGTCGAGGTTCGCCGCACCGGACGCGCGAGACCATTTTCGCTGGCGAGAAGGGCGCTACGCTATCACACGACCCCTGTACTGTCAAGGCGACCAGGAGCCTGTGAGGGCCGTTGATTGTTGACAACTGTGAAGGCGATCGTTACCCTTGCGGTCGTCTGCTATGCCCGTGCGATGAGTGGAGGAGTGTGATGTCGGAATGGAGGAACGAGACCCCGGGGGGGCTGGTCGGCCTTTTCCTCGGCGCCCTGCTGGTCGGATCAGGGATTCCCGGCGAGGGAACCTGCGCCGGCGCTGAGCCAGTGGAGGATCACCTCCAGGGAACGCAGGCAGTCCCGCTGACCGACCATCCGACCGACCCGAGCGAGGCCGCCGGGCCGAGCAGCAGCGCGGCCGTTCACAACGGGAGTCCTGACGCCGCGAACCCTCCTGAGACTCTGGCGTCGGACGCTCCGGCGACGGAGCTCGAGCTGCAACCGGAGGCGATGCTTGAGACTCCGGTCAAGGCTTCAGCGAGGCCTTGGCGATTCGCCGAGTCGTTCACGCCGTCGCGCGAGCCCGCCACGACGGCCGTCCCGACTGAAGACCCCGCTGACGGCGCGGAACAGTCAATCTTCAACGTTCCCACCGACCTGAATCACAAGGTCGAACGTCATATCCGATTCTTCAATGTCGCCATCCGCGACCGGTTCGAGGAGTGGCTCACCCGTCTCAATCACTATAAGCCCCTGGTCGAACGCATCCTCTCGGAGTTCGACCTGCCGAGCGACCTGGTCTTCCTCTCGCTGGTCGAGAGCGGTTTCAATCCGCACGCCTATTCCCGCGCGCGGGCGACCGGCCCGTGGCAGTTCATGAGAAGCACGGCCAAGCTCTATGGGCTTCGAGTCGATGACTATGTCGACGAACGTCGGGACCCCATCAAGTCCACGGTCGCCGCCGCACGCTATCTGCGTGATCTGTACGACCTGTTCGGCACCTGGCCGCTCGCGATGGCCGCGTACAACGCGGGTGAGGGCAAGGTGCTCCGCGCGCTCCAGAAAACTCAGGCCGACAGTTTCTGGGAGATCGCCCAGACCCGACACCTCCGGCGGGAAACCAGGGAGTACGTAACGCGGATTCTGGCCGCCTCGATGATCGCCAAGCAGCCCGACCGCTACGGGTTCAGCCAGGCACAGCCGGATCTGTACGAGTTCGAGGAAGTGGTCGTCCGCCGTCCCCTCCTGCTGCAAGACCTCGCGAAAGTCACGGGGGTCTCGTCCCACGAATTCCGGCGATTAAACCCGGAGCTTCGCCGGGGGGTCACGCCTCCCGACGACACGGACTATCATCTCAAAGTTCCCGCGGGCACGAAGGCGACGATCGAGCCGCTGCTGGATCAGGTCCCGAGTTGGAAATTGTCGAGGACAGCCGGCATCGGAGGGCGGGACCGGGGCGGATCGCCGGAGTGGTACCGAGTGCGGGTGGGAGACAGCCTCTGGACGATCGCCAGACGCTTCCGCCTCTCGGTGCGGGACCTGCAAGCCAGAAATAACCTGACGAGCCGTCGGATTAGACCCGGCGACCTGCTTGCGATCGGGCCCTAACGGCTACGGCTTCAGCGGTTTGGCTGAGGGGGGTGCTGCGCTCTCCGGTCCGCCCGACCCGGCGTCCGTGGGACCTTTCTTCGCCTCCAGCGCTTTGATACGCACGGTCGCTTCGCTCGCCAGAGGAGAATTCGGGTAGCTCTTCATCAACTCCTGATAGTGGGCCAAGGCACCTTCGGGACGGGACTGGGCCTCCTCCATTTTCCCCAATTCAAAGAGAGCGTGATCCTTATTGAGCGCCCCGGGCACATCCAGCACAGCCAAAAAGGCGGTCACCGCCTGGTCGCGATCTCCATGGAGCAGGTAGGCATACCCCAGACGCTGGTACACCAGACCCAGCATGGTCTTGTTGGCGCCGTAGGTCGCGATGTACTTCTTGTAGGCCTCGATGGCGCCTCCCAGATCGTTCGTCTGCAACAGCACATTGGCCAGGTGATAGAGGGCCAAATGGGCGCTCGGGCTTCGCGGGTACTGGTCGACGACCTGTCGGTACAGGACGATTGCCTGCTTGAGGTTCTGGTCGGCCTTCACCGGCTGATCGGCCGGCCGGGCCAAGTACAGCAGTGTGGCTTGCCGATGGAGTTCCCAGGCCCGTTCGGCCTGGCGATGGTCGTACCACAGCACGGCGACCACCGCCGCGGCGGTTGCGAGCAGCACGAGCGCCCCAGCCAGAACCCCCCTGCGATGTTGCTGAACGAGAACCAGAAAGCGTTCCATCCCGCTCAGGAGATGGGCTTCATCCGCTGGGGTGTCTTTGGCAGGGATTTTGATGCGGTACGGCACGCTACCCGTGACGCTCCAGAGAGCGGGTGACCACGATCCGCCCGACAGGGCCGGCGATTCCGCGCTTATACAAGGTTGCCCATCTGATGTCAATCATGGAGGGGGATCTGCGCCGCCCGATCTCGTTGACAGGAGACGACGCCGGGTATTAGGTATCTACGGTCTGTCACCTCAATCTGGGCGAGAGGAAGAATGTTCGAGGATCGTCTTCGTGAGCTTGAAGGGCAGCACCTGCTTCGCCGGCTGCGGCTCGTCGAATCGGAGCCCGGACCGGTCGCGACGATCGAGGGACGGCCGGTCATCGTGATGGCCTCGAACAATTACCTGGGACTCGCCACACACCCGCTGCTGAAACAAGCGGCCATCGCGGCCACCGCGCGGTTCGGCGTGGGCGCGGGTGCCTCGCGGTTGGTGTCCGGGACCTTACCCCCGCACCAGGACCTCGAAGCCGCCCTCGCGAGGTTTAAAGCGACCGAGGCCGCCCTCGTGTTCGGCTCCGGGTATCTGGCCAACATCGGTCTCATCCCGTCGCTGATCGGGCCAGGCGGGTTGATTCTGGCCGACCGGCTGTGCCACGCCAGTCTCATCGACGGATGCCGGCTGAGCGGGGCAACCCTGCGCGTGTTCCGCCATCGAGACCTCGCGCAGCTCGACAGGCTGCTTGCCAGACGCTCCCCGCGCCGCGACACCCTGATCGTGACCGACGGGGTGTTCAGCATGGATGGCGATCTGGCGCCCCTACCGGAATTGGTCTCGCTCGCGGAGCGGTATGGCGCGCGGCTGGTGGTGGACGACGCGCACGGCACCGGCGTGATGGGTCTTCATGGACGCGGCACGCTGGAACACTTCGGGCTGGAGTCCCGCATCCCCTTCCATATGGGGACGCTCGGCAAAGCGCTGGGCACCAGCGGAGCGTACGTGGCGGGGCCGCACAGTCTGATCCGCTATCTCGTGAACACGGCCCGATCCTTCATCTACACCACCGCCCCGCCACCGGGGACCGCGGCCGCCTCGCTGGCGGCGCTCGAGCGGCTCCAGGCGGAGCCTGACCGACGGGCTCGGCTCTGGGACAACCGCAACCATTTCCACGCAGGATTGAAGGCGCTGGGGTTCCGGCTGGCCGACAGCCAAAGCCCGATCATTCCCGTGCTCATCGGAGCGCCACAGCAGGCGCTCACACTGGCCGAGCGGCTGCTGGAGCGTGGCGTCTACGCACCGGCTATCCGTCCTCCCACCGTCCCTGCAGGGACCAGTCGGATCAGAACCACCGTCACCTCCGAGCATACCCGCGAGCAGCTTGACGCCGTCGTGGCCGCGTTCCGGGAAGCCGGACAAGAACTGGGGCTCATCTGAATGAGGCCACGTCGCTCACTCCTGCATGACGAGGACGCCGGCACCCTTGATGCGCCCCGCTTTCAACGCCTGAAGCGCGCGATTGGCCTCTTCCAGTCGGAAGGGCTCCACGCGCGGCCGGATCGGGATCTCGGCCGCCACCTTCAAGAGCTCCTTCGCATCCTCCCGCGTGTTCGCCGTCACGCTGCGGAGCGAGCGCTCGCCGAATAGGTCACGCGTGTAGTCCAACGCCGGGACCGCGCTCATGTGAATGCCGGCCAGGGCCAACGTGCCGCCCCGCTCGAGCGCCTGCAGAGCCGGGGGAACGATCTCTCCGGCCGGAGCAAAGAGAATCGCGCCATGGAGCTTGACCGGCGGCGCGTCGGTGGCGCCGCCCACCCAGGCTGCGCCCAGTTCTCGTGCGAGCGCGCGGTGAGAGGCTTCCCGCGTGCAGACATACACCTCGCACCCCCAGTGCCGGGCCACCTGAATGGCGATGTGGGCCGACCCGCCGAAGCCGTACAGGCCGAGGCGCTCGCCGGGCCGGACGCCGCTGAGCTTGAGCGCCCGGTAGCCGATGATGCCGGCACAGAGCAACGGGGCCGCTTCCTGATCTCCGAAGACCGCCGGGACGCGGTACGCGAACGATTCGGGGACCACCGCATATTCCGCGTACCCGCCATCCACGTGGAGCCCGGTGAATCGCGCCGACTCGCACAGGTTCTCGCGTCCGCTCAGGCAGAATTCGCAAATCCCGCAAACCCCCCGGAGCCACGCGACGCCGACCCGATCCCCCTTGGCGACCAGCGTCACTTCGGGACCGACCGCGTCCACTCGGCCCACCACCTGATGGCCCGGCACGATCGGGAGCCGCACGGCCTCCAGGTCGCCCTCCACGGTATGCAGATCAGTCCGGCAGACGCCGCAGGCCTGCACCCGCACCCGCACTTCTCCGGCGCCGGGCGGCGGCACCGGGCGTTGCTCCAAGGACAGCGGGCCGTTCTCCACCGGCCCGCACCGCGACAGGACCATGGCTCGCATATCACCAGACAATGTTCCGCTCCCCGACGAGCTGGCCGGAGTTGCCAACTGAGGCTTGCTCACCCGGCTGGGACCATCGGGGTTTCCGAATTGGGCTCCGAGATAGCCCATCTCGAAGACCTGTGGTATAGTGGCCGACACATATCAAAATCAACGCATTATGCCACGAAAGAAACGGAAGCACTCATTCGCGCGACGATTGTCGGCCTGATTCGACCTTGACGGACCGGCGAGACGAACGAGAAAGGAGACAGGTATGGACATGACCCAACTGCTGTCGTTCGGCGTCCAGCAGGGGGCCTCGGATTGCCATCTCAGTTCGGGCGAGCCCCCCATGCTGCGGGTCAGCGGAGAATTGAAAAAGCTGGACCACCCGGTCTTGTCGAGGGATGAAGTCCACAACATGATCTTCGACATGATGAACGATGTCCAGCGAAAGGTCTTTCAAGAGCACCACGAGTGCGACTTCTCCTTTGAAATGGGAGACATCGCCCGCTTCCGCGTGAATGTGTTCGTGCACCGCCGAGGCGAAGGGGCCGTGTTCCGGACCATCCCCACGAAGATCATTCCGCTCGAGCAACTGGGAATGCCCCCCGTGCTGCGGCAGCTCTGCGACAAGGAGAAGGGCCTCGTGTTGGTGACCGGGCCGACGGGGTGCGGAAAATCCACCACGCTGGCCGCCATGCTCGACTATCTGAACGAAACCTTCGAAGGTCATATCCTCACCATTGAGGACCCGATCGAGTTCGTGCACAAATCCAAAAAATGCCTCATCAACCAGCGGGAGTTGGGGGCCCATACCCATTCATTCGCCAATGCCTTGAAGTCAGCCCTGCGTGAGGACCCGGACTTTATCCTGGTCGGCGAGATGCGCGACCTGGACACGATCCAACTGGCCCTGACGGCGGCCGAGACCGGGCACCTGGTCTTTGGAACCCTGCATACCTCCAGCGCACCGAAGACCGTGGACCGTGTCATCGACGTGTTCCCGCCGAACCAGCAGTCCCAGATCCGGGCTCAGTTAGCCGAATCCATCGAAGGGGTCATTACCCAGACCCTCGTCAAGAGAAAAGGCGGCGGGCGGGTGGCTGCCCTGGAGATCATGACCGGCACGACCGCAGTGCGCAATCTCATCCGCGAGACGAAGCTTCACCAGATCCCGGGCATCATGCAGGCGAGCAAGAAGGACGGGATGCAGACGATGGATATGGCCTTAGTCGAGCTGGTCACGCGGGGACTCGTGGCCAGGGGGGAGGCCCAATCCAGGAGCATGACGCCCAATCTGTTCGGCCCTCCTACAAGCAAAGTGGCCGGTGCCGGCGCGGCGGCTGTTGGGGTGACCTCTTAGGGGAGAAGCAAGACCGAGTGACCCGGTCACGACCTGAGGTCATGGTCGGAGGAAATCTATGGACATTCGATATCTCCTTAGAGTGATGGTGGAACGGGATGCCTCGGACATCTACCTGACGGTGGACCTCCCCCCGATCTACCGCATCCAGGGGATCACCCACCCCATCGGGGACACGGCGTCCACGAATGAACAGCTCGAGAAGCTGGCCAATGACATCATGCGGGACAAGCAGCGGAAGGAGTTCGAAGAGAAGATGGAGATGAACCTGGCCTTGTACTACCCGGAACTAGGCCGCTTCCGCGTCAACATCTTCCGCCAGCGGGGCAATGTCGGGTTTGCCATCCGCCAGATCAAAGTTGAAATCGTGCCCATCGACAAGCTCGGCCTGCCTCCTATCATCAAGGATATCGCGTTGACCAAGCGAGGCCTCGTCCTGTTCGTCGGGGCCACGGGGGCAGGAAAGTCCACCTCGCTGGCGGCCATGATCGACCATCGGAACGCGAACGCTCCCGGTCATATCGTCAGCGTCGAGGATCCGATCGAGTTCGTCCACCGCCATAAAAAATCCGTGATCACCCAACGCGAGATCGGGTTCGACACCCATAGCTACGAGGCGGCGCTAAAGAACACCTTGCGTCAAGCCCCCGATGTGATCCTCATCGGGGAGATCCGCGACGCCGAGACCATGGAAGCGGCGATCACCTTTGCCGAAACCGGCCACCTCTGCCTGTCGACCCTCCACGCCAATAACGCGAACCAGGCGATCGAGCGGATCATGAACTTCTTTCCTACCGAGCGTCATACCCAGATTTATCTGCAGCTCTCCATGAATCTCCGTGCCATCGTCTCCCAACGGCTGATCCCGAGCGTGGACGGCAAACGCGTCGCCGCCTTGGAAATTCTGATGGATACCCCTCGCGCGAAGGATCTCATCAAGAAAGGCGCGATCGACGAGCTCAAAGACGCCATGGAGCAGGGGGTGCAGGAAGGCTGCCAGACCTTCGATTACGTCCTGTTCAACTTGTACAAGGCAGGGAAGATCAGCCTCGATCAAGCCCTGATCAATGCGGACAGTGCCAACAACCTGCGTCTGAAGATCAAGCTGGCAGGCATGAAGGGCGAAGAAACAATGGCCAAGCCTCTGAGAAAGGAGGAGCAGGCAGGCGGCTTTCAGATTAAAGGTACGACGGGCAGTCCCGCGCGCAAAGTCTAACTCGCCACGTTCTCACGCTCAGCCGCGCGCAACCCGTTGAGAGGCATCCCGGTCTCGCTCATGGTTGCACCCCCGCGGTCTGCTTTCCATCCCTTGAGACATCCATCGCGCAGCGAACTCCGAGGGTGCGGTCCCGGTACTCCGGCTCAGCCGCCACTCGGGCCGTGGTCCGGATGGCGACGGGAGGGTCGTTCCACGACCCTCCCCGGATCACGCGTCGCTCCCCTTCCTTCGGACCGGTCGGGCTCTTCTCAGGGCTTTTCTGGTAATACTCCCGGTCGTACCAGTCCGCGACCCATTCAGCCGCATTGCCGGCCATCTGGAAGAGGCCATAGGGACTCTTCCCTCCCTCTTTGGTTCCATGTCGAACGCTCATGCCTTCACCACCGCTGCTGACCGGAGCCAAGGTGATGGCATTGCTCACCCACACGCCGCGATTATAGTTCGCGATATCGACAAACGGCTGCATGTGCCCCCAGGGATAGCGCCGGCCGTCGGTCCCGTGGGCCGCCTTCTCCCACTCGGCCTCCGTGGGCAGCCGTTTTCCCGCCCACTTGCAATACGCCTCGGCGTCATACCAGTTCAATCCCACCACGGGCCGGTCTGATGCCATCGTCACCGAATCCTCATCCCAGGTGGGAGGGGGGCTGTGTCCGGTGTCTTGCAGGAACTTGGCGTACAACGCGATCGTCACCTCGAATTGGTCGATCGCGTAGGCAGGCACCGACACCGTGTGGACGGGACGTTCGTTCCCAAGCCCGTCATTGCTGCCCATTGGAAACGGGCCCTCGGGGATCAGCACCATCGGCGCGCCATCCTTCCCCACCGGCGCGACTGGTCCCGCTGGCGGTTGATCCGCCCCCACGGTCAGAAGGGTGGACACGACCAATCCGCCAAGCAGGCCAAGGTTCTGTACTCGTGTCATCGCAGGAGATCAACCAGACAATGGCGTCCCCAACGGGATTTGAACCCGTGTTGCCGGCTTGAAAGGCCGGCGTCCTAGGCCAGGCTAGACGATGGGGACGAACATCAAAATGTTGTGCTGGCTTGAAGCGTGACGGATGCGTGATTTTAACAGAGGGCTGTTCGGGAGTCAAACCGAGGGTGAGGCTCGACGCGAGATTGTACGTAGGGGGCTCCGGGAAGAGAGGCCTCGCCTTCAGAGAGTGGACGGAGGGGTTATGCCGGACTGCGCGGGCGGATGCGGGTCCCCTTCACTGTTCCAACGAGGCGCCGGCGCCACCACCCTGGATAGGTTGACCCGTCAGAGCCTTGTAGGCCTCGCTGACCGTGCCGACCGCTGACACCTGCATGAGGAACGGGGTCTGCCAGTCACCGTCAGCGACATGCTGCTCTTCCGGGACGAGGACTCGATGCATATGCGCCTCATGCGCCGCCTCCACCTTCAGGGGGACCCCGCCGACGGTCCCGATGTGACCGTCTCGGGTCACGGTCCCAGTGATCACCCGATCGGACGGAATGAAATCGCCCTTGGCAAGGGCCACCACCGTGATCCCCACCATGGCTGACAGACTCTCCCCGTACACCGTCACGCCGGGGGACGGAACCGCCACGAAGACGCTCCAGGAGTCGCTCTCCAAGTGAGCGGCTCGAGCCGTACGGTCGATGGCAAGCAGGACCGCCGCCTGAGACGTGTATGAGAAGCGCCCCGGCTCAGTTTCAAAGGTGATCTCGATCCCTCGCCGATCGTCCCGTTGGACGAACGTCACGACGAGTTCGGCCACCACCCCAACAGGATTCTGGTCTTGGTTCAGGGTTGTGCCAAGAATCCGAACCAGTTGTTCTCGCCATGGAAGGTCCGGCCGGATGTGTTTGGCCTCGGCCACCGGGGCAGCGAGAGCCGCCGCCAGGACCATCCACCCCGCGATAGTCAAAACCCGGATGGCCAGGCTCTGGCTTCCACCGCAGGCGCTGCCTCCCGACGGGGGCTTACTGGCTGGTCCCGTGGTTCTCGCCCGTTGAGGCTGGTCACAATCTGTTTCCATAAAAGTAGTATATACGACCATAACCGGTTGAAATGACGGCTCGTTCGCTCGGCTCCTGGCTCAAGAAATCATTTGACTCGGGTTTCCCAGGTATATTATGAACAAAAGCCACTTCGAGCAGTTGTTGCCCGGCGTATGAGCAGGGCCGCCTGGTCGGGCACGGATCCCGCCCATCGGTTCTTTGGACAGCCCTGGCTCGACGTCACGTCCCACCAGCGAGCATGCCGCCATGAAGCCTGACTCGGCGACAGGTCCCGCGCCTGCACCCGAAGCGCCTCGGAGTGACGCCCACCCCGCTTTGGTGCGATTCACGCTCGCCCTGATCAAGACCATGCTCCGAAGCAGTTATTACGCCCCGGGGCATCCGGAGGCCAAGAAAGGTCTCACGGACCTGCACTCAGAGTTTGCCCTGCTCTTAGGGGACCGGGCCGAACTGACCTATATGGTCACGATTACCGGGGACGATCGGGCCATTACCATCGACGGGTACGATGCGGCGCCATTGCCCCTGGAGCGCGTGATGAAGCAGGACGCGACGTCTCTGTTCGTTCCGAAGTTTCTCGAGTTTTTCGACCGGTGGAACCTCCTGAGCTTTTCCCTCAAGGCCACGATCAGCCCGGAGGAATTTCACACGTTCATCGTCCTGATGAGTCAGCCACCGGAAGCCGGCCAAGGAACCACCGACGCGGCCAAACGCCTGACGCAGGCGTTCCTGGATCAGCACATCATCCATGTCTCCACCGTGTTCAACGACGACATCGTAGGGAAGGAGCGGCGCCTTCCCTGGCGGCTGAAGATGGCGTTGAGCCGGTTGCGGCGCGATCTCCGCATGCTGCCGCTTTTCAAGGGAGCCACTCCGGAGGAGATCCAGCGGATCAAGACACAGATCATTGATGATGTCGTCCGCCCCATACGCCAAGCCGGGTTTGTCAAAGATTTCCTGATCAACTGTGACCTCGTCGCCGCAGACGTGGACTTGATGGATGAGGGCCAGGTCCAGGAGGCAATCCTGACCAGCCTGCCCGAAGAGAGGCTCGTGCAGACCACCTGGGACCTCGTCAAAGACCTGGAGCAGCCGCAGACCACCGCAGGCCAGACGCCGGCCGAAGTGACGTCCGTGGAAATGAGTCGGCGGTTGGAAGTGCTGCGCCAGATCGCCGGCCACGTGTGCCGCAAGGGCAGCACCCCCGGCCACGACCTGCTGGAATCACTCTTCAAGCACCAAGTGCTGTCCCTTGAGGATCTGCCGCCTGAGATTCGGCAGACGGTGGAGACACGAAGACTCGCGGACAGCGTGCTGGCTCGTGAAGACGAGCACGTGGCGGGACTTCGCCGGATCACAGCAGAGGGGGGCGGGAGGGAGCTCGTAGAAACCGTTCAGCGCGTTCTGCCGGAGCTGCTGCGCCGGAGCGCCTACGGAACGGTCGCCAAAATCCTGCGAGTCACGACCGAACAGCGGCAGGTCCCGGGGGCTCCGACGGCGCTCGAGGAGCTCGCCGGGCAGCTCTCCCAACTCGCGGCGTCGAAAGACACGATCGAGCAGCTCCTGGCGGAGCTCCACAGCTCGGACAAGGACCGGCGCACCCAGGTGGTGGAGATTTTGGCGGCCGCCGGTGAGCCGGCCGTCGCAGGACTGATCAAGGCGTACGCCAACGGTGACAACCAATCAGTCAGGCTGAGCGTCTTTGACGCGATGAAGCGCATCGGGCCCATCGCCCTGGAGTCGTTTCTCGCGCGCCTGGCGACCATCGAGCGCAACGCACAGCTCATCTGTCATATTCTCGCGGCGGTGGGTGATCACGGTGAGGTCGCGCTGGTGCGTTCGCTCACCCGGTTCCTTGACCACGGCAACGCGCATGTTCGCGAGGCCGTGTTGCGGGCTCTCGTGAAGCTGCAAGGCCCTGCTGCCGAGAGCTCCCTCCTCCGCGCCCTGCGGGATCAGGAAACCTCGGTTCGACAGTCGGCGCTCGGCCACCTCGCGCGCATCACGAGCTCGCACTCGGTAGCCCTGGAAGCGTATGGGCAGGCCTTGCGAGTCGACGACCCAACTGCACCTCGAGAGAACGACACGACACTCCTTCAGGTCTGTCAAGCCTTGGCCCGCTTCGCGAGCCTTCCCACGGAGCACCATAGCCGAGCGGAGGCCATCTTGCTCCAGGCCCTCGAGCCCGTCAGGCCGAAGGGTGTCCTGAGCTGGGTCAATAAGCCGTCCCAGCGACACAGCGAGGGGGTGCGAGCCGCGATCTGCGACGCGTTAGCCGCTGCCGGAGGGCCGGCTGCGACCGGCTCCATGCGCCAGATCGAGAAGACCGACGCAGCCCCCGTGGCGGCGAAGGCCGGGGCCGCCGCCGACCAGATCGACCGGCGCCGTGGCGAGAGACGGTGAGCTGCACGCGGCGCTTCCCTCGCCTCCTTTGTCTGGTGCCTACTCCACATAGTCCTCGTCGTCGGGTCTCTTCAGACGGATGATCCGCTTCTCGAGGCGGATGCCGCTGGCTCGGGCGTCGGCCAGGATGGCTTGGCGCGTCTGGGACGGCAACGCTTCCGGTGGAGAGACCCCGGCCAGTTCGCGTGGAAGGTGCTTGACGAAGAGTGCAGCCAGGTGAGCGGTCGCCCACGAGATCGGTGAGGCATGCATCCCGCGGCGGCGGATCTGGGAGAGCGTGGGGAAGCCGGCATCCCACCGGATCACCATACGCTGGCCGTCTTGCAGGCCCTGCACCAGCACCGCCGCGGCGAAGCGCGCGCTCCGCAGCACGCCGCGGCGGATCAGCTTGGCCACCAGGCGCGGAGACGGGGTCTTGGGGAAGCGCTTCGCCACCAGGCCGCGTGACTTCACGAGCTTGCCCTCCCGGTGCCAGCGGCGCAACCGCTCGATCTCGTTCCCGCCGATCTTCACATCCAACTCACGCATGCGCAGGAAGTGAGGGAGCGTGCCGACTTCATCCTGCGCCGCCAGCACGACGCCCACCGGGCCGATCGGAGGGGGGAAGCGGAATACCTCCCGTTCCCCAAACCGTTTGCCGAAATGGAAGCGGCCTTCCCGGTAGATGCGGGGCCGCGCCACGGCTTCGTCAAATGACGCTTCATGGGACCACTGTGAAACCGGGTCGTCGCTTGTGGTGCTCTCGTAGAGCCGCACCTGGACGGCCTCGATGGCATCGAGCATCTCCGCGCTGCGGGCCACTAACAGATTTGTGAGGCCTGGAGCTGCGCCGGCGTTGATCACCGCGGCGCGGTGTTTCTCCCGGAAGCGCCGGTCGAAGCGGAGCTGCTCGGCCTTGAACGGGTGGCGCGTCAGGTGCGAGGAGGTATCGAGGTAGTGCGCGCGCAGGCGGAGGGCGGCCCGCAGGATGATCTCGTTGAAGACGGCCGGGGCCGCGTTGACGATCAGGTGGTGGCCCCTGGCAGCCCTGACGATGCTCCACAGGTTGCGGGCATTCACCTGCCGGACAGGAATCCGAGCCTTCTCACCGAGAAAACGATGGGCGCGATCGGGATCCTTATCCCCACACGAGACCTGGTGCCCCTGGCGTACGAGGAGTCGCGCGAGCAACGAGCCGGTGGCCCCGGCCCCGAGGACGAAGATCCGCATGGGACGGCAACTCTACCATAAGCGCTCGGAGATTCAAGAACGTCGCCTCGAAACCCCGTGTACAGAGGGGCG
>JBOHOM010000128.1:0-4583 GCA_050731075.1 Nitrospiraceae bacterium | reverse complement strand
GCGAATGTTTGATATACTTGCCACCATTGATCAAGGAGGTCTCTCGTGTCCGGCGACTCACCATTCGTGATTTCCAGCCTCCTGCCCTACCTGTGCGGGATTCTCGGGCTGCTCCTACTCTGGCAGTACCACCAAAAGCAGGTTCTCACCGGCCGCATCCAGGCCATTGATATTTTCGATCGCTCCGGCATCCGGATGTACGTGTTCGCCACGCCGGATGATGGCCTGATCTGCAACGCCTGCTGGGAGGCCAACGGCATGGTCTACCTGCCCAGCCAGGTGGCGAATAAGGACTTCGTACCCCGTCCCAGGCCCTGTGCCAACTCGGGCCGGTGCACGATCGTGATGGCGGGGATGTATGGCGGCTGGCTCGAGGCGAGAAACGTGGTCCATCGGCTCCGGGCAGCCGGGACAAAGGGTTCTCTGAAGCTATCAGTTCAGGAGCTGTCGGAGTTGCTCAAAGGAAACTGGGAACAGAGTGTGAGTGCCACCACGGACCGCCTGTCCGTGCTCATGCTCGCGGCCTTGAGCGGCGAGAAAAAGAATCCGGACGCCGCAGTCAACGCCTACCGGTTGGCCATTAGCGAGGCCAAGGAAGTTCATGATCTCCCGCTCGTGGTGCCGGCCTATCTCCGATTGGCGGAAGTCCTGATGAATGTGGGGCGGACGGATGAGGCCGTGGCCGTCGTCCAGGAATTTGAAGAGCGCTATCCGCGGGGAGGCAGGGCCCGCCCCTATGATCCGACGGAGACCCAGCGCGGGCTCATGGCGATCAAGAAATCCCGACTCAAGACCCCCTCCGTCGGGCGCAGGGTCTAGGCGGCGCGGCTTCCTTCCTCCGATCCCCTTTCCAATCACCTTTTCTCTTCTACAAGTCGAACGGCGGAATGGCCCCGCACACCCCCACCTCGGACCACCGCGAGCCGGACACGGTCCTCCCCTGCGTAGCAGACGAATCGTTTGCCGCGCAGAAAGCCGATGAGGGTGAGCCCGAATTCCCAGGCGAGCTGGACGGCCAGGCTCGAGGGGGCCGAGATACACGCCACGATCGGGAGGCCAGCGACCAGGGCTTTCTGGACGATTTCAAAGCTCCCGCGGCCGCTCACGAGCAACAGGCAATCCTTGAGTGGGAGGCGCTGCTCCATCACAGCCCAGCCGATCAGCTTATCGACGGCATTGTGGCGTCCGACGTCCTCCCGCAACGCCAGCAGCTGGCCCAGGGGGTCAAAGAGGCCTGCCGCGTGAGGTCCCCCGGTCCGGCCGAACAGGGTCTGGGCCGACCGAAGTGTCTCAGGTAGAAGGCAGAGGACGTCCGGCGAGACGCGCAAAGCCGGATGGGGACGGGTGATGCCGCGGACCCGCACCGCGTCAATCGAAGCTTTCCCGCACAGCCCGCAACTGGACGTCGCGGCGAAGTGGCGTTTGAGGCGGGCGTCGTCGATCTTCACGCCGGCACGCAGATCCACGCGGACGACATTGGCCTTATGGTCCCGCGTGGCCATTTGCCGTAGGCTTGCGATCTGGTCCCCCTCGGTGATGACGCCTTCGGTCAACAGAAACCCCGCGGCCAATTCGAGGTCGTGTCCCGGCGTGCGCATCGTCACGCTAATCGGCCGGTTGCCGAGGCGGATCTCGAGCGGCTCCTCTCCGACGAGGTAGTCGTCAACCCGAGAAACAACGCCAGCCTGCCACTCAGTCACCTGGGTCAAGTCCATTGGACGTGCAGGCGCCCCTGAGGGCGAACGGGAAGGCGGACGGACGGACGCGGGCGCAGGTCGGGGGCCAGTCCGGGGCTTCACCGCGCGACTCTTCTTGCGTGAGCCCTGTTCAGCCGTTCCTATTTTATCTCGTTTTCGCCTCACGCCTTACGGTCCCTCACCCGCAAGCCGGGATCACTTCGACGGTCGCGTTGTAATCCGGCATGCCGCTGGGATCGAGCCGTCCCGCCGGGATCAGCACGTTCGCTTCCGGCCAGTAGACCTGCACGGACCCCGGTTTCACGCGGGCCATGACGACCCGGCCGCGATACTGCCCGACCTCGTTGCGCAGGACGACGACATCACCAGCCTCCAGTTTCAGGCGGACGGCGTCCTCGGCGGCCATCAGCACGCTGTCGCGGCGGGCGCCGATCAACGGATCCACCTCGGCGCCGACCATGGTATTGAATTGCTTGCCCCGCCGCGTGGTGAGAGAGAATCGCCCCGCCGGGATCGTCTCCTCCGGCAGGTCGATCGGGGTGAAATGGCCTTTGTGGTCGGGCGTCCCGAACCGATTCGCCAGCAGGCGAGGTCCGCCGTACTGGAAGTTGTCACCCTTCTTGCGGAGCCCGGCGATCCCCTTGTACGTCGGGCAGACCCGGTCAATCTCATCCCGAATGTCTTGCGTGTCACGCCACGAGAATGCCTTTCCCGCGCGCACCGGATCGAGCGCACGCGCCACCAGCACGGGGATTTCCCATTCATCCCGCGCCTCGCCAGGGCGCGGCCCCGGAATCTCCGGGCTATAGATGATCCGGCGCTCGCTGCTCGTCTCGGTACCGCCCCCGCGTTGCTCGTAGCGCGTGCGCGACGGCAGCAAGACCACCACGTCGGCCGGGTCCTCGAGCATGGTGGAGCTGACGACGATGTCCTGATGGACCCGCAGACCGGTCCGGCTCAGCGCCCGGCGCACGCGGTCCGGTTCCGGCAGCGTCTCCAGGAAATTGCCTCCACTTTGCCAGAGCACGTCGAACTCGCCCTGTTCGGCAGCCAGGATCATGTGGGCGGCCCCCAGGCCTTTCCACGAGGGCGGCTGAAAGCCCCAGAATTCCGGCGTGCCGAGCCGCGCCGCGTTCAATTCGTTGGCGGGGTGATCAGCCGTGAAGGCGCCGGGCATGGCGCCCATCTCGGCGCCGCCCTGCACCCCGCTGTGCCCGCGGATCGGCATGAGCCCGGTGTGCGGCCGGCCGACGTTTCCGCGGGCCAACTGAAGATTGACGATCGCCTTGACGTTGTCCGAGCCATAGCGATGCTGAGTGACGCCCATGCTCCACACGATGATCGCGTGGCGGGCCCGGCCGAAGGCCTCCGCGAAGCGATACATGTCGCCGCGCGTGACGCCCGCCCCGCGTTCGAGGCTCTCCCAGGATAACGCCCGGACTTTGGCTTCGAGCGCTTCCCAGCCGGCGGTCCGGGCGGCAATGAACCCGCGATCGGTCCAGTTGTTCTCGACCAGATGCTTGAGCACTCCGTAGAAGAACGGAATGTCGCCGCCGACATGGATGTGAAAGAAGGCGTCGGCCAGCTTCGTTCCGAACAGGGCGCTCTCGGCCACCGAGGGAATCCAATACCGCTCCATGCCGGGCTCGATAAAGGGATTGACCGCGAAGATCTTGGTGCCGGCTTGCTTCGCGTAATAGAGGTACTTGAGCGTGACCGGCTGGTTGTTGGCGGGGTTGGTGCCCACAAAGATCAAGAGGTCGCTGCCGATCCAATCCGTGTACGAACAGGTCGTCGCCGAACAGCCCACGGTGTCTTTCAACGCCGCCGTACTCGGGGCATGGCAGACGCGTGCGCTGGTATCCACGTGATTGGTGCCGATGAAGCGGGCCACTTTCTGATGGGCGTAGTAGGCTTCGTTGGTCAAGCCGCGGGCTGTGACGTACCAGCCGATGCGATGAGGGTCGGTGGCGCGAATCCGCTCGACGATGAGCGCGACGGCCTCCTCCCAGGTGATCCGCCGGAATCCCGGGTCTCCCCGGCGCCGGACCATCGGGACGCACAGGCGCCCGAGCTTTCTGAGCGCGTTCCCTTTCATGCGGCGCAGCGGGGCCACATCCTCGAGCCGATGCCAGTCCATGGCCGGCATCGTGTTCAGCCGCAGGAGTTGCAATCGCACCCAGCACAGGTGGATGTCCTTCATCGTCCAGTCGTGCATCCCCGTCGTGCCGAGCGAGCACCCGTCACAGCAGCCGTCACGCAGGATGCGGTAGGCGTACCCAAGGTTGTCTCGGTTCTGCCAGACCGCGTCGAGAATGTCCCTGTAATTGTTCGGATGCTGCTGATGGAGCCCGAAGGGCACCCAGCTCACCCGTTGAGATCGTTTCGTTGACGCTCGAGGGTCATCCATGCTGCCGCGATCTCCTACCTACGGCTGCCATTGTAACATCCCCGAACCAGCCGACCTATCCATGTCGAAGGTCGGAATAAGAATGGAACAACCCCGGCTCGGTCTCCCGCAGTTCGTCGAGGAACCAGTTTTCCCGTTCTCGTGTTCCGCTCTGGCGGGCGCACGCCAACCGGTCGGCGAGGCGGTTGCCGACCCCCTCACAGAGCGCGCGGTAGGTGGTGAACTTGCCGCCGTAGATCGTGAGGAGGTTCGGCACCACCTCGTCCACGACCGCTTCCCGCGACAAACTTGAGACATCCTTCTCCAGCCGCCGCCTGTAGTAGGGCGAGGCGAAGGGATGTTCACGCCAGATGCCCGGGGCCGATTGGCCGGCCGTCGCGGGCGCCGATGCGCGGAGGGGGAAGGTCCTGATCCCGCAAAAGAATTCATCGATGTGTCGCTCGGCATCCGCGAGGTCCAGGTTGACCGCTGCCACC
>JBOHOM010000127.1:0-2306 GCA_050731075.1 Nitrospiraceae bacterium | reverse complement strand
GTGTCGGCGTTCAAGACCGCCCTGTCGCTTGATCCTGAGAACCCGACCGTTCGCCTGAACCTGGCCCACGCGTACTGGGAGCTCAAGGACCCGGCGCTGACCAACGAGTTCCTGGAAAAAACCATCGCCGTGGCTCCCAACGATCCATTGCCCCACCTCGTGCTGGCCGACCGCCTCTTCGAAAAAGACGACCTGACCGGTGCCGCGCTCCACCTCGACCAGGCTGCCCAACGAGCCGCGGAGAATCCCGGGCTGCTGTCGTACCTGGAACTCGTGCGAGCCAAGGTCCGGCAGGCGGAGCAGGCTGAGCAGACATTCTCTTCCCGCGGCAGCTCGCACTTCACGGTGAAGTTTGACGGAAGGGAGGATTACGATACGTGGACCCGCGTCTTGGACATTCTGGAGGAGGCTTATCGAGACATCGGTCAGAAGTTCGGCTACTTCCCCACGAAGCCGATCCTGGTGGTGCTCCATACGAGAGAGAGTTTTCACGGGGCGACGGGAAGCCCTGCCTGGGCGGATGGACTCTACGACCACATCCTAGGACGTATCAAAATCCCAACACAGGGCGCCCTGACCGACCGGACCTGGCTGACCCGCGTGCTGCGGCATGAATTTGTCCACGCGCTGCTCCATGAACGCATGGGGGACCATATCACTGCCGTCCCCACCTGGCTCAATGAAGGGTTGGCGATGCAGTTGGCTGGCGACCCCTGGCCGGAGATCGCACAGGTCCTGCGTGGAGACATCACACTGTTTTCTCTTCGGGACCTCGAAGGCAACTGGCTGGGCCTGCCCGCAACCGCCGCGACCGTGGCTTACCTCGAAGGAAACTCCGCCACGCTCTACCTCATCGATCGCTTCGGCATGGAAAAAGTGCGGGAGATCATCGGGCTCCTGGCGACTGGGCAATCCTTCGCCCCTGCCATGCATGACCGGCTGTTCATGTCCTATGACGAATTCGAACGGCGGTGGATGGACAACCTCAGCGAGAAAGTGGGACGCGGGAGGTCCTAGTCGACCTTCACTTGACCGAACCAGCGGTAGCGGTAGTGGGCGATCACGCGGTACAGCGAATAGGCCAACGGCCGTAAGAATGGCACGCGCCAGAGCGCCAGTAGCAGAACCCCTCCGGGTAAGCCTGGCAGCAGCGGAAGAAACGCATCCAACCCCTGGCTGATGGTCCCGTCCCGCTCGACCAGGAAGGCCACATCCGGCCGGCCCGGTTTGTACTCCGACCCCAGGCGCCGCGCTGCCTCCTCGCTCTGGTAAGGAACAAACCGCACCCCTTGCTGTCCCCCGACACGCTCAATCCCTTCCTTCGCCGTCACGCAGAGGCGACACTGCCCGTCGTAGATCAGGATCCGTTCCGGTTCTCTCTTGGGAATCTCTCTCGGCATATCACCTGTACGATTGACGAGTCAGGCAGGGAGCAACCCTCACGCTACCACCCACACCGGCCGAAGGCAACAGAGAGTTGTTCGAGGAAGGGGCCTCCGGTATAGTCGCCGGCATGTCGAATCGGTTCACGATGGTCTTGCTGCTGATCGGCCTCGTGGTCGCGGCAGTCCTGTCACGAACAGACCGGGGCTTAAACATGGAGGTGTCAGCGAAGGGCCATCTGCTCTGGAATGGGTTCCTGTTCGGAATTCCCCTGATTCTGGCCGACTTGCTTCCCGCCGGGGCACGGTGGGCCTTCATGGCTGGGGTCCTGTACGGGACGATCGGGCTTGCACTGGATATTGCCACCGTCGTCCAAGACGTGACCAATCCGGATGCTCAGCGCGGAGTCCTCCCGATCCTCTGGACGAGCGGCCTCACCGGCCTGCTCAATAGCCTGCTCATCCTGATCGGCGGGCGCGGTCTGCTCGACGTCGGCTCAAGCGGGATGCCTCAAGGAGACCGCCCTCCCAATCCCCCGTCCCGTCCCGCAGCTTGACGCGCCTGACCCTCCCGAAGCCGGCCTCACGGAGCCATTCTGTCGTGTCACCCGCACCGTACGTGTTACCTTCCTCCGTGAACAACAGCATCGTGACCGCGAACAGATTGGCCTCCTGCGGATACAGCCCATTCCGATCCAGCACGAAGGCGTCCTGGATGAGCAGCCGCCCGCCGGGGTTCAACGCGGACGTCATCCGTCGAAGGAGGGCTTTGTTCTGGGCGGGAGAGTAGATGTGCAGCACGTTAGAGTACCAGATGACGTCGTAGCGACCCGGGACCGGATGACTCATGAAGTCGAGCGGCAGATAGTCGAGCCGCCGTCCGTGCCTCAGCGGCGCCGCGATCTCTCTCGCAACCCTCAATGC
>JBOHOM010000126.1:0-9004 GCA_050731075.1 Nitrospiraceae bacterium | reverse complement strand
GAGCGCGGCATAGAGCGGGAGCACCATGAAGGGAAGATAGCCGTACACCAGCCCGATCAGGATCGCCGCATCGGTGTACAGGATTTCGACCGGGGTGGCGATCAGCCCCAGATTCATCAAGACGGTGTTCATCAGACCTTCTGTCCGGAGGATGAACATCCAGGCGTAGGTCCGGACCAGGAAATTGGTCCAGAACGGGATCATCACCAGCAGGAGCCAGATATTCTGCCGGCGGAGAGGGGCACGCGCGATGTAGTACGCCAGCGGGAATCCCAGCAGGAGGCAGACCGCGGTCGTGGCCAGGGCGAGCGCCAGCGAACGGACGAAAATCGTGAGATACAGGGGATCGAGCAGGGTGGCGTAATTGGCGAGGCTGAAGGTCCACTCCACTCCGCCGTACGTCCCGCGCGCCGCAAAACTGATCACCAGGACCAGCACGAGTGGGAGGAAGAAGAAAATGCCCAGCCAGGTCAAGCTTGGCATGAGCAGCCAGCCGGGCAGTCGGGGAAGCGGAGCGTGATCGGCCATGTCGGTGGAGTGGTCGGTGGGGGTCACTCGGATAAGACTATTCCTTCGTCCGCGTTCCAGCGAACAAAGACCGCTTCGCCGATTAAGAACCGTTTCTGCTCACCGCCCGAGTTGGGGACCCGGACCTTCCAGGAAGCGTTGTTGGATAGACGGAGCAGATAGTGCACCTCGTTGCCACTGTAGATCATCTTGTCGATTCGGGCCGGAACCGTGTTGTCGAACCCGTTCCGATGAACGTCCCGGGACAGATGGAGTCGTTCCGGCCGCAACACCAGGCTCACCTGACTCCCCTCGACCACCCCGCCCGGTCGCCGCACGAGGATCGTCGGGAGATCGGGCACGCTGATCGTCCAGCGGGCATCCGGCATCGAGGCGATCCGGCCTGCCAGACGGTTGGACAGGCCGATGAAATTGGCCACAAACGCGGAGACCGGCGATTCATAGATGTCCTGGGGACTCCCGATTTGGAGGACCCGCCCACGATTCATGACCGCCACTCGGTCGGACATGGTCAGCGCTTCCTCCTGGTGGTGCGTGACGTAGATAAAGGTGATGCCCACCTGCTCCTGGATCGCCTTGAGCTCGACCTGCATCTCCTGGCGAAGCTGCTGGTCCAGCGCGCCGAGCGGCTCATCCAGCAGCACCACGGCAGGACGGTTGACCAACGCGCGAGCCAGCGCCACACGCTGCTGCTCCCCGCCGGAGAGCTGAGACGGCATCCGATCGTGTTGGTTCCCCAGTTTGACCATGTCGAGCGCCGCGTGGACTCTGGATTGGATCTCCGCCGGCGAGACCCGCCGCATCTCAAGGCCGAACGCGATATTGCCGAACACGGTGAGGTGGGGGAACAGGGCGTAGGATTGAAAGACGAGATTCACCGGCCGGAGGTTGGGAGGCACCTCCCGCATGGAGCGTCCCTCGATCAGGATTTCTCCCTGATCCGGACGCTCGAATCCGGCCAGCAACCGTAAGGTGGTGGTCTTCCCGGACCCGCTGGGACCCAGGATGGAAAAAAACTCCCCTCTCCGAACCTCCAGCGAGAGATGGTCCACCGCGAGGACCGTCCCGTGGTACTTGACCACCTCCCGTATCTCAACGCTGTTCAGGCCCATGCTCCGTCACGCCTGACTCGTGACACGTGACTGTCCCGGCGGATCCAGTCCTGACGCCCGTTGAACGGTGACTCGTGACGTGTCACGGTTCCTGACTGGTGAGCTCGGCGTCGGGACCGGTTGCACGCGCCCGCTTCCTCACGCGCAGCTTGGCCTGGTGATCCCGCAGCAGCTCTCGACGCAGGACATCCCGGTCTTCGGCCACGATCGCGACCAGGCGATCCGAGTCTTCAGCATGATCCCGGACCAACTCCGACAGGGTGCGAACCTGCCGCTCCAACCGGTCCAGCCGCCAGAGCACGTGCTGCAGCGCGGTCGGCATCTGGCTGTCCTTTGAACGGCGCGGCATGCGCTTGTCCTTCGTCGCGGCCAGCCCTTTGGGCATGTGATCCTCCTGATTCAACGCTGAGCGAGTGGCAAATAGCGAGCAGCCAACAGCACGTAGCTAGGCAGGTCAAGCTATTCGCTATTTGCTATTAGCTGCATGCTCCTGACCGCGCGCTGTTAGCGGGTAGTATCGTCGCACCTGGCCGCGCTGTCAACCTCCGCCGCGTCCTTTCTATTTTCTTCCCGACCTGCTAAAATCCCGCTGCCATGCAAAACATCCTCGTCATGGTGCTGGCCGGGGGAAAGGGCGAGCGGCTCCATCCGTTGACCCAGCACCGGGCGAAGCCGGCCGTGCCGTTCGGGGGAAAGTATCGGATCATCGACTTTACCCTGAGCAACTGCCTGAACTCCGGCCTGAGAAAGATCGCGGTCCTGATCCAGTACAAATCCCACTCCCTGGACCGGCACATCAGAAGGGGCTGGGATATTTTGAACCAGGAGCTCGGCGAGTTCATCGCGTCCATCCCGCCCCAGCAACGCATCAGCGAAGATTGGTACAAGGGGACCGCCGATGCGGTCTATCAAAATCTGTTCCTGATGGACAATGAACAGCCGGCGTTTCTGCTGGTCCTGGCCGGCGACCATGTCTACAAGATGAATTACGCCGAGATGTACGACTTCCTGATCGCCAAGCAGGCCGATGCGGTCGTGGGAGCGATCGAGTTTCCGCTGGCGGAGGCCAGTCGATTCGGCGTCATCGGCGTGGATGAGGACTGCCGTATCCTGCGATTCGACGAAAAACCGCGACGTCCATCCCCGCTCCCGAGCGACCCCTCGCAGGCGTTTGTGTCGATGGGCATCTATTTGTTCAGATCCGACGTCATCCGGGAACATCTGGTGGAGGACGCCAAGCTCGAGACCTCTCACGATTTCGGGAAAAACATCATCCCCCGCATGATCCAGAACAGCCGGGTCTTTGCGTTCAAGTTCCATGACGAGAACAAGAAAGCCGTCAAGTACTGGCGCGACATCGGGACGCTGGACGCGTATTGGGAAGCCAACATGGACCTGGTGGCGGTGGACCCGCTGTTCAATATGTACGATCAGATGTGGCCGATCAGGACCTACCAGGGCCAGTTTCCCCCGGCGAAGTTCGTCTTCGCGGATGACTACGAGGGCGGTCGAATGGGGATCGCGCTGGACTCGATCGTGTGCGGCGGCTGCATCATCTCGGGCGCCCGCGTTCAGAATTCCGTGCTGTCGCCGAACGTCCTCGTCCAGGACCATGCCGAGGTCAGGGAGTCGATCATCATGGAAAACGTGGTGATCGGCGAACACAGCCGGATCAGGCGGGCCATCATCGACAAGGACGTGAACATTCCGCCCAAGACCGAGATTGGGTACGATCTCGACGCGGACCGCAGCCGTTTCACGGTGACCGACTCCGGACTGGTGGCCATCTCGAAGGGAATGAAGTTGCATGCCTCCCTCCATCCATCCGGTTGACCTGATCGGGGCACTCCGCCACAAACACCTCACGCCGGCCATCGTGTTCCTGACGTCGCGTCGTGCCTGCGACGAGGCCATGCAGGCCTTCCAGCGAAGCCACACGGTCCTGCCTCCCGAGCGCCAACACGCCATCACCTCCGTCCTGGACCAGTTGATCGCGCAATACCCGAGCATCGGCGAACATCCGCTTCTCCCCACGGTCCAGCGGGTCGGCGTCGCGGCGCATCACGCCGGCCATCTTCCCTCATGGAAAATCGCCATCGAGGAGTTGATGCGCCAGGGATGTCTGGACGCCGTGTTCGCCACCACCACACTGGCCGCCGGCGTGGATTTTCCGGCCCGCACGGTGGTGCTCACCCAGTCGAGCGTGCGCAAGACCAGAGACTTCACCGAGTTCACGATCAGCGAAGTCCAGCAACTCGCCGGCCGTGCCGGCCGGCGGGGCAAGGACCTGGTCGGCTTAGCGGTCGTCACCCCCTCGCCCTATATCGATTTGACCGTGATCACGAAGGGGTTGACCGGCCAGCCCGAACCGATTGATAGCCAGTTCGTCATCGCCTATCCCATGGTGTTGAACCTGCTCAAGGCGCATCCGCTGGAACAGATCCAGGCCATCCTCGCCAGGAGCTTCGCGCAATTTCAGCTCAACCGCCGGGCCGAGACGCTGGAAGGCAAGCTCGACGCCCTGCACGTCCAGATGGAACCGTACGGCCCACGCGTCTGCACGGACTGGATCACGCAGTGGCAGGTCTTCGAGCAGGCGCGAAAGCAGAAGGCGCATCGCATCCAGGTCAGGCAACGCGAGCCGCCGGAGCTGGCAGCCCGCCTTCACTTCCTGACGCCCGGACGCGTGGTGGGGCTGCCGAAGGGCCGCGGCCTCGTGCTGCGGCAGTACCGAAGCCGCGGCCAGCGGAGTCCGATGGTGACCATCCTGCGTCCAGGCGGCGCGGTGACGGAGTGCCAGGCGAGCACGGTCACCCAGGTATTCGACCGATCGTTCGAGGTGGCGGAAGCGCCCGTTTATCCCTGGTGCACGCCCGGCAGCCTGGAAGAATTGATCCGGCAGATGTCGGAGCTGCCCGTCCGGATCCCGACCCTGCCGATTCTCACGGAGGACGGCCAGAAGGACATCGCCGAGAGCCAGATCGCGCAGACGTTGAACGATGAGTTTCCCTGCCCGACGTGCCCGTCGCGCCCGGCCTGCCAGAAGGACCATGCCCAGGCCCTGCGTCTCCGCCAGGAAGTCCACCGTCACACAAAGACCGTCCAAGCGCTTCGCACCGGTCTGTGGCATCGCTTCCAGACGCGAGCCGAGGTGCTGCAGCAGTTTGGATACTTGACGCCGACCTGTCACCTCACCGACGCGGGGGAATGGGCGCGACTGATCCGCATCGATCACTCGCTGCTCATCACGGAACTGATCCGCGCGGAGGCCTTCAGCGGCATCGAGCCCCGGATTCTGACCGGGGTGATGTCCAGCATCGCGCACGATGACGATCGACCGGGCTCATTTCCCCGCCTCAGTCCCGGTCTGGCCTCGTTGCTCGGACAAGTCCGGCAACTGGCTGAATCGTTGGCGCCGCACGAGGATCCGCCCTTGCTTCGCGCCGATGTCGCCGCCTTGACGGAACGCTGGGTGGGCGATCCCGCCCTCACCTGGATCGGCCTGTGCCGCACCACGACCATGGCGGAAGGAGACATCTACCGGCTCTTGGCTCGAACCGTCGAATACCTGTCCCAGCTCCACACCTTGCGAGCGACCCACCCGGGGCTGGCCGACACCGCCAGCGAGGCGATCAAGGTGCTCCGGCGGGGCGTCCTGGAGGAACTGCCGTGAGGCGTCAGCTGTGAAGCGTTTAGACTGTTGAGTCCGTTAGGTCGGTTAGATCCGTTAAGGGACCAACGGACTCAACGGACTAAACTGACCCAACGATTTACGTTTCACGATTAACGAGAAAAACATGACCACTGACGAACTCGAACGATTGCTCGCGCAACAGCCGATGAGCCTGCTGCACCGGCTTGCGCAAGGACGCGTCCGCCGCCATTTCCGGCTTGGGAAGCGGCATTTGATCGACGCGCTGCTCAGGCACGCGTCCGTGAACCGGGCAGGCCTGGAATCGGATCTGCAGGCGCTGATGCAGGGAGAAACGAAAGCCGGGCATCCGCGGAAATCGGGACCTCCGGCCCGGCATCAAGGCCGGCCCCATCAGGCCGAGAGACACCCGGCCAGATCAAGCGAGTCAGAGCCGGCCGAACCGGCGACCGATCTCTCGGCCCTACTGGAGGGAATCGGGGTCCCTCCGCCTCAACCCTTTATTCCGGACCCCTGGCAGGAAGAAGCCCTCTCGCACCTGACCACGACGGACGTCATCGTCAGCGTACCGACCGGGAGCGGAAAAACCTACGTCGCGATCGAGGCCGCCCGGCGGGCCATCGAGGCGGACCGCACCGTGATTTATACCTCTCCGCTGAAGGCCCTCTCGAACACCAAGTTCACCGAATTCACGCGGCTCTTCGGCGCCGACCGCGTGGGGATTCTGACGGGGGACCGACGCGACAACCCGCAGGCGCCGCTGCTGATCATGACGACCGAGATCTTGCGAAACCTGCTCTACGATGCGGCGGGGGGCGAGATCGACGTGCGATTGGACACCCTCGGATTATGCATCATGGACGAGTCCCAGTATCTCGCCGACCCGGAACGGGGCGTGGTGTGGGAGGAAACAATCATCTTCTGCCCGACCCAGGCCCGGCTGTTGTTGCTCTCCGCCTCGATCGGGAACCCCGAAGAGGTGGCCGCCTGGCTCACGAGCATACGGCCGACGGCCTGCCACCTCGTGCGCCATCACCGCCGGTCGGTCCCCCTGCGCGCCGGGTATCTCCACCCGAACGGAAAGCTGGTGCCGCTCTTCCGATCCGTGGGTATTCCCCACAGCCACGGAGGGTCGTCGCACCCCGAAGCCAAACGCCTCTTCGCCCAGTACGAAGACGAGACGCTCCGGCCGCGATCCACCGGTCGGCGGGTGTCGTGAAAACCCCACAGACGTGGTTGATTTGCGACTCCAGCAATATGGATACCCTGCTGTTAAGCGATTCAATTCAAAGCAATTTCAATAAGTTGGAAGCCATCGTGGTGGGGCATCTGTCTTGCTCATTCTTATTGAGTCATGAAAAGACTTCTCTCAATAGTGAGCGTGGTGGTGGTCCTCGGTGGATGTCAGACCACCCAACTGGTGGCCAAGTCCACGGCTCTGGAGAACACCGCCTTCATGCGCCTGTGGACAACTTACAGCGAATGCAGCTCAAGCACGGATCTCGATGCCATGCGTGCTGCCGCCCGGCAGTTGAACCAGGGGGCGACGACCCGAACATCCGGCAGCGACTTCGTCCTCCCGTTGCCGAAACAGATTGAACGCCTCGTCTCGAAACCCCCGACCCGCCTCGCGGTTGACCCGAAAGCCATGGCTGCCGCCTGCACCCTGCACGCGGGGCAGGCCGCTATGGAGGCCGGCCGGAATGATGTGGCGGCGGAAATGTTCCTCTCCGTCATGGATGGCCATCCGCAGACCGAATATGCGTACTACGTTGAACAGGCGAGACTCGGGTTTGCCCGGGTTGTGATCGGACCGCAGGCGTCGATTCAATCGCCTCCCAAACTGTTCGCAGACTGATCCCGCCCAAACGCGCGACTCATCACGCGCGTGAATCCAGCGCCGTCCGGTATAACTCGACATAGGAGCGCGCCGGTCGAGCCCAGGATACATCCGTTCGCATCCCCGCCTGGATGAGCGAGTTCCATTCAGCCCGGTCCGCATAGACCCGCAGAGCCAACAACACCACCGAGAGCAGTGACTCCGCCGTAGCCTGGCTGAAGAGGAAGCCGGTGGCGCGGCCCTCCCTGACCGCCCGCGGCGTATACGGCGCGACCGTATCAGCCAGCCCTCCCGTCCGCCTGACGATCGGGACGGTCCCGTATCGCAGGCTGTACTGCTGGCTCAACCCACACGGCTCATACCGCGACGGCATGAGGAACATGTCTCCCCCGGCTTCAATCCGGTGGGCCAACGCGTCGTCGAACCCGATGCGGAGGCCGATCTTGTCCGGGTACCGGCTCTGCAGGGATCGGAACAGCGCCTCGTAGGAGGGATCGCCGGTCCCCAGCAGCACAATCTGTAGCTCCAGCTCCATCAGTTCGGGCAGCACCTCTGCCACCAGGTCCAGTCCCTTCTGATGGGTGAGCCGCGACACGACCGCCAAGAGGGGGACGTCCCGGACAGGAAGCCGCAGCTCCCGCTGTAACTCGGTCTTACACATCCGCTTGCCCGTGAGATTCGACACCGAGTATCGGCTCGCCAAGTGCGGATCCGTGGCGGGGTCCCAGACCTCCGTATCGATCCCGTTCACGATCCCGACCATCCGGTCCCGCCGCTCGCGAACGACACCGTCCAGGCCGAAGCCGAACTCAGGAGTCTGAATTTCACGGCTGTACGTCGGGCTCACGGTGTTGAGGAAGTCGGCGAACACCAGGCCGCCCTTCAGGAGGTTGAGTGAGCCGTGGAACTCCAGAGTCTTCGTGGTAAAGAGCTCGGCTCCCAATCCGGCCTTCGGATACCCCGCGGCGGGGAACAAACCCTGGTAGCCCATGTTGTGGACGGTGAAGAGCGTGCCGATCCGCTTCATCAACAGGGACCTCGCATACAGCGTTTTCAGGTAGACGACACTCAGAGCCGTCTGCCAATCGTGCGCATGCAGGAGATCCGGCGTCCAGCCGGAGACCTTCCTGAGGGCCGGCAGCAGTTCCACCACCGCACGGCAGAAGAAGGCGAACCGTTCGAGGTTGTCCGGATAGTCAACGCCGGATTCCTGATAGAGACCCATGCGGGCAAAATAAGGATCATGCCGGACGGCCAGGATCTGAACGCCGGAGTCGGCCAACCGGCCTTGCTCGATGGTCGCGCCGATCGTTCCCGACGCGGTCGGGACGGCGAGGCGCATCCAGTCTTTGAACCCGGCCATGGTCCCATCAATCGAGCCATACCGCGGGATCACCAGCGTGACGCTGTGACCCAGCCGGGCCAACTCGGGCGGGAGCGCCCCCGCCACATCGGCAAGTCCACCCGTCTTGGCGAATGGGACGGCCTCTGAGGCGACGAGCACGATCTTGAGTGGTTGGGGGTCCATCACACCGGATGGAGCGGGCACGACAGGCATGACAGGCTAAGGAGACGGGGGTCGCGCCGGCGGAGCTTCCAGTCTTGTCTTGAACAGCTCCTCTCTCTTCCATTGTGCGGCGATCGCATGGATCTGTTCGGCGGGCATGTGCTCTCGATAGACCAGCCGCTTCTCCAGGAAGCCGAGCAACTCACCGTGGTCGGCGTACCCGAGGAACAGCGCTTGTCCCGACACGATTGAGTCGTTCCACCCCGGCGGGGATTCTCCCAGCGGAACCCGGAACCGAGGGATATAGTTCCCATCCGTCACCGGGAAGAACTGCGTCAACTCATAGTGTGTGTAGGTGGGCTCCC
>JBOHOM010000125.1:0-7668 GCA_050731075.1 Nitrospiraceae bacterium | reverse complement strand
TTCATCCGCGGGTGTTCCCTGAGCGGGGAGGACGTCCAGGAGGGTGCCGTCCGTGTCCTGGCTGAAGGGCTGGTCGAGCGAGAGTTCCCAGCTCCCAAGCCGCTGGTCCATCTCGATCACGTCGCGCTCACGAACGTTCAGCCGGTCCGCCAGCAGTTTCGTGTCGGGTACGAAGCCCTGGCGTTCCAACTTGGCCTTCTCCTTCCGGAGGTTGTAGAAGAGCTTACGCTGGTCCTGCGTGGTGCCCACTTTGACGAGGCGAAAGGTATTGAGGAGGTAGCGGAGGATGTAGGCGCGCGCCCACCAGGCGGCATACGCGTAAAACCGAACGTTCCTTGTCGGATCGAACTTCTTGATGGCCTGCATCAGTCCCACGTTCCCTTCCTGGATCAGGTCCATCTGATCGGCGCCCGTGTGATAATATTCGGCGGCAATCGCCACCGACACCCTGAGGTTCGCCAAAATCAGTGCGACGGCCGCTTCACGGCTGTCCCGGCCTCGATACTCCTCGAACATCCGCAGTTCCTCTTCCTTTGAGAGGAAGGGGTAGCGCCGGACTTCGGCCAGATAGTGCTGGAGAGTGGTGGTGGGAACAATCGCAGTCGACAGGTCCACGGGTTCCCGCTCGGCGGCCTCCGGAGATGCCGTGCGGCGGGGCGGCGCTTCTTCGGGCTTTCGCTCCGCTCTGCGGGTGTCCGCGTCGGCCGTCTCCGGACGATGTTGGACAGAGTCTCGTGGTTTGTCGGCCATGCGATATGCGACCCGTTCAGATCTCCGCTGGATGCGACAGGCATTATAAACGGAACCGGTCCTGATCACAAAGCGTGCCGCCGAGGTTCTCAAGCGAGGGGGGTGATGGCCCCTTGCCGCCCTGGAAGATCGTAGCCTATAGTACGGGTGGCGCTGCGGTGAATGCTGCACGAATCACCGCGACGGAGATTGGACCCATGCCCATAACCCTCCGTGCCTTCCAAAGCGGCCACTGGCCTTCCCTGGTGGGGGCGTGGTTGCATTTTGAGATCAGTTTCATGGTCTGGCTGCTGATCGGCGCCTTGGGGGTGGCGATCTCTGCCGACTTCGGATTGACCGCGACAGAAAAGGGCCTCCTGGTGGCGATTCCGGTGTTGGGGGGCGCCCTTCTGCGCGTCGGAGTGGGGGTGTGTAGCGATTGGTATGGACCGAAGTCGACCGGCCTTGCGCTGCTGAGTGCGGAATTCCTCACCTTGCTCTGGGGATGGCTTGGGGCGACCAGTTATGTGGAGCTCCTGGCCGTGGGCCTGTGCCTGGGAGTGGCCGGGGCCAGTTTCGCGGTGGCGATTCCCCTGGCCAGCCGTGCATATCCTCCGGCCCACCAGGGGTTCGCGATGGGAGTGGCCGCCTCTGCCAACAGCGGGACCGTGGTGGCGGCGTTTTTTGCGCCAAGATTGGCGCAGGTGGTGGGCTGGCACGCGGTCTTCGGGCTGATGACAGTCCCGGTCCTGGTGACCTTCCTCTCGTACGCGCTCATGATCCCGAGCGGGATCGGGCTGGTGCGTCAGGCAGCTCGGCGTGATCGGTGGAACGCATCGGTGGATGCCCTGAGACAACCATCGATGTACTCGCTGTGCGCGGCGTACGCCGTCACGTTCGGCGGCTTCGTCGGTCTGTCCAGTTTCCTCCCGATCTTCTTTCACGACCAGTACGGGCTGGACCCGGTGTCGGCCGGGACGATGACCGCGTTGTGCAGTCTGGCCGGCAGCTTGGCCAGGCCGTTCGGCGGCTATCTGGCTGACCGCATGGGAGGCATGAGGATGCTCGGGGTGGTGTTCCCCGCGATTGCCGCGCTGATCGTCGGAGTCGGTCAACTGCCGGAACTGTTCCCGGCGGCCTGGCTGATGGGGACGGCGGTTGCCGCGATGGGGTTCGGCAACGGCGTCGTCTTCGAGGTCGTCTCGGAGCGATTTCAAGACCAGATCGGAATGGCATCGGGACTGATCGGCGCGATCGGCGGGTTGGGTGGATTCCTGCTACCGTTCTCGCTCGGCCTCTTGAAGGATGCCACCGGGACGTACCGAAGCGGGTTGTGGCTGTATGCAACCGTGGCCATCCTCGTCTGGATGGCCGTCGCACTGATCATGAAACGGAGCCACCGCACGGCTGAGGAGCTGGTGGCGTCCCGCCGTTTTTCACGTTGACAGCCGCGTGAAAAAGTTTTATATTCTCGATACTTATGGCACAGATGTTTGATCCGGTCGAAGAGGCGATCAGAGAAATCAAAAAGGGGCAGTTCGTGGTCCTGGTGGATGACGAAGACCGGGAAAACGAAGGCGACCTGGTGATGGCGGCTGAGAAAGTGACCCCTCAGTCGGTCAACTTCATGGCCAAGCACGCGCGAGGCCTCATCTGTTTAGCCTTGACGCCCGAACGGGTGGAAGAACTGCAATTGCCACCCCAGACGCATGAGAACACGGCCGTGTTTGGAACGGCGTTTACGGTGTCCATCGACGCGCGGCGAAACATTACCACCGGCATTTCCGCAGCCGACCGGGCGACCACGATCCGGACTGCCATCGACCCTAAATGCAAGCCGGGGGATCTGGCGCGGCCCGGGCATGTCTTTCCGCTGAAGGCGCAGAAGGGCGGGGTGCTCAGACGCGCGGGCCAAACCGAGGGATCGGTGGATCTGGCCAGGCTGGCCGGTTTCTGCCCGGCCGGGGTGCTCTGCGAGATCATGAACGATGACGGCACGATGGCGCGGGTGCCGGAGTTGGCGGAATTTGCGAAGCAGCATCGCCTGAAGATGGTCACGATCAAGGACTTGATCGAGTACCGGATGCGCCGGGAAACGTTCATCAAGCGTGTGGCGAGCGCGAAGCTGCCGACGATCTTTGGCGAGTTCGAGGCGGTGGTCTTCGAGAACGAAGTGGATAACGGCACCCACATCGCCCTGGTCAAGGGGCAGATCGACGCCACGCCCACCCTGGCACGGGTCCACTCCGGCTGTCTGACGGCCGATGTGTTCGGCTCGCTGCGCTGCGACTGTCGCGACCAACTCCACCACGCGTTGGGGATGATCCAGAAAGAAGGCCGCGGGGTGTTGCTCTATCTCAATCAGGAAGGGCGCGGCATCGGTCTGCTGAACAAGATCAAAGCCTACAAGCTGCAGGACGACGGGAGCGATACCGTGGAGGCGAACCTCCAGCTCGGCTTCAAAGCGGACCTTCGCGACTACGGGATCGGCGCCCAGATTCTCGTCAACCTCGGTCTCCGGAACATCCGCCTGATTACGAACAACCCGCGCAAGATCGTCGGGATCGAGGGCTACGGGCTCAAGGTCGTCGAGCGCGTGCCGATCGAAATCCCGCCGGGGGAGGAGAACGTCCGCTATCTTCGCACGAAGAAGAACAAGCTGGGACACATCCTCCATAAAGTGTAACGGCATGCTCGACATGACCCCCAACGTGGCTCTTGCCATCCCTCAGGGGACCTGCTACGGTGGGTGCTAGCGTTACCCTCTTCCGCGCTCGTTTCCTACAAACCATCGGATTTCGCACAGCCTCCCGCGACGGTGTTTCGGCGGGGAGGGGCGCGCCGGAGTGTTTAGAGAGTCATGGATGAAGGCGCCAGCATGAGGATACTTGAAGGCCGGCTCGACGCAGGGGGCCTCCGATTCGGCATCGTAGTCAGTAAGTACAACGAGTTCGTCACCAGCCGGCTGCTGGCCGGAGCGGTGGACGTGCTGACCAAGGCCGGAGCGGGGGACCGTGCCATCGAGGTGGTGCGGGTGCCCGGCGCCTTTGAGATTCCGCTCGTGGCCCGCCGTCTGGCGCAATCCGGCCGGTTCGACGCGGTCCTCTGCCTGGGCGCCGTCATCCGCGGCGAGACGTCTCATTTCGAATACATCAGCGCAGAAGCGAGCCGCGGCGTCGCCCGGGCCGCATGGGAGTCGAATCTCCCGGTGATCTTCGGCGTGCTGACGACGGACACAGCGGAGCAGGCGTTGGACCGGGCCGGGGCCCCCGAACGCAATAAAGGAGCGGAGGCCGCCCGGACGGCCATCGAGATGGCCAATCTGATGAGGACATTGCCGGCGAGAGGCGACAAGCTGCCGGGAAGGAACACCCGGCGAGACCGGGGGCGAAAGAAACGCTGAGTCAACCCGTGTCGGTTCGTGAGGGTCCGGAGCATGGGCACCCGACGGCAAGCACGCGAGCGCGCGATGCAGATTCTCTTCCAGTGGGACATCCATGGCAATACGGATCACTGGCTGGAAGAGTTCTGGGCCCAGCATCCGGCATCGCCCGAGGTCAAACGGTTTGCGGAGCAGCTCGTCGAGGGTGTGATGGCGCACCGGGCCGAGCTGGACACACTGATCGGCGCCTATGCCAGCAACTGGAAGGTCAGCCGGATGCCGGTCGTGGACCGGAACATTTTGCGCGCGGCGCTCTGCGAACTGCTCTGGATTCCCGATATCCCGGCGAAAGTGACGGTCAACGAGGCGATTGAGCTGGCCAAGCGGTTCGCGGACGACGAGACGAAGGGGTTCGTGAACGGAGTGTTGGACAAGATTCTAAAAGAGGAGCCGCAGCTTCAGGACAAGCGGGCCGAGCTGGGCGCTGCCGCAGCAGGCAAGGGGCAATAGGCGATAGGCAATAGGCGACCCAACTGGGGCTGTCTTCCCATAGCCTATAGCCCATGGCCCATAGCCTGGGTGATGAGGACAGGATGATTGAACGGTACACCTTGCCTCACATGCGGTCGGTCTGGGACCTGGGGCACAAGTACAAGATCTGGCTGGAGGTCGAGTTGCTGGCGTGCGAGGCGCTGGAGCGGGACGGGAAGATACCGCGTGGGGTGGCGGCCAGGATACGGCGCAACGCGCGGATTGACCCTGAGCGCATCGCGGCGATCGAGAAGGTGGTGAAGCACGATGTGGTGGCCTTCCTGGAATCCCTCGCGGAACCGGTGGGTGTGGACGCCCGCTATCTGCACGCCGGCTTGACCTCCTCCGACATCGTAGACACGTCGTTGGCGGTGCAGATGGCGGAAGCGGCGGACATCATCCTGGGCGACATGGATATGCTCCTGGCGGTGTTGAAGCAACGGGCTCACGAGCACCGGGAGACGATCATGGTCGGACGGTCCCACGGGGTTCACGGGGAGCCGGTGTCCTTCGGGTTCAAGCTGGCCATTTGGTATGAGGAGGCGCGGCGCCACCGGGACCGCCTGCGGGCCGTCCGGCAGGACATCGCGGTCGGCAAGCTCTCCGGCGCCATGGGCACCTTCGCGCATCTGGGACCGGAGGTGGAGGAGTTTGTCTGCGCGCGTCTCGGCCTCAAGCCGGACCCCATCTCAAGCCAGATCGTCCAGCGGGACCGGCATGCGGCCTATCTCTCGGCGTTGGCGCTCCTCGCCGCCAGCGTCGAGAAGTTCGCGACCGAGATCCGGCATCTGCAACGGACGGAGGTCCTGGAGGCGGAGGAATATTTTTCACCCGGACAGAAGGGGTCCTCGGCCATGCCGCACAAACGGAACCCCATCGCCGCCGAGAACCTGTGCGGGTTGGCGAGAGTCGTACGGGCGAACAGTCTCGCGGCGCTCGAGGACGTCGCGCTCTGGCATGAGCGAGACATCAGCCACTCTTCCGTCGAGCGCGTGATCCTGCCGGACAGCACGATTCTGGTGGACTTCATGCTGGTCCGGCTGACCGAAATTCTCAAAACCTTGCTGGTGTATCCCGCGCGCATGAAGCAGAACCTCGAACTGACCGGCGGGCTGATTTACTCACAGCGGCTCCTGGTCGCGCTGCTCGAACAGGGCGCGCAACGCACCGCGGCGTACGAGGCGGTCCAGCGCAACGCGATGGAGGCCTGGAAGGGCGGTGTGAAGTTCCAAGAGCTGGTGGCGAAAGACCCCTTGATCAGCCGGTACCTCAACGCGTCCCAGATCGAAGCCTGTTTTGACCCGAAGTACTATCTGCGGCACCTCAGCCGGATCTATGCGCGCGTCTTCGCGGATGCGTCGGGGGCCTCGGGGGGAAAGGGGCGTCCGGCGGGCGAGGGAGGCAGGCGGATCGGGCGAGCCGGACGGGCTGGTGTGAAAGGCCGGCGGAAGAGAGGCTGAAGCGATGGACAAAGGCGAGTTGATCTACGAGGGCAAAGCCAAGAAAGTCTTTGAGACCGAACGTTCCGATTGGGTGATTCAGTATTTTAAAGACGACGCCACCGCCTTCAACGCGCAGAAGCGGGGGAGCATCGTGGACAAGGGCGTGGTGAACAACAAGGTCTCCGAGCGCCTCTTCCTCCTCCTGGAGAAGGGCGGGATCCCCACCCATTTCATCAAACGCCTGGGCGACCGCGAGATGCTCACCAAGCGGGTGAAGATCATTCCGATCGAGGTGGTGGTTCGAAACATCGTGGCCGGGAGCCTCGCGAAGCGGTTAGGCCTCAAGGAAGGGGATGCGATCACGCCCCCGATCGTGGAGTTCTACTACAAGAATGACGAGCTGGGCGATCCCTTGATCACAGAGGACCATATTCGGCTCATGAAGCTGACCGATCTCTACGTGGTGGGGGATATCAAGCAGTGGGCATCCCGGATCAATGCGCTGCTCGTCCCATTCTTTCAGGCCAGGGGCATGGTTCTGGTGGATTTCAAGCTGGAGTTCGGCATGGACCAGGGGAAGCTGGTCCTCGCCGATGAAATCTCGCCCGATACGTGCCGGTTCTGGGATCA
Source organism: Nitrospiraceae bacterium (assembly GCA_050731075.1). Taxonomy (GTDB): domain Bacteria; phylum Nitrospirota; class Nitrospiria; order Nitrospirales; family Nitrospiraceae; genus 40CM-3-62-11. The sequence continues at coordinate 954 of JBOHOM010000125.1, read as the reverse complement.
GAAGACGGGGGAGTCGCTGGACAAGGATCGGTTTAGAAAAGATTTGGGAAAGATCGAGGAGGCGTATCAGGAGGTGCTGCGGCGGGTGTGCGGAACGTAGGCAATAGGCGAGGGGCGATGGGCTATGGGTCGGAGTTGAGGGAACCCTTACCCTATAGCCTATCGCCTCTAGCCCCTAGCCTGGCGGAGAGTATCGAAGCATGAAAGCGAAGATTCATGTGACGTTGAAGCAGGGGATTCTGGATCCTCAGGGGAAGGCGATTGAGCATGCATTGGAGACGTTGGGCTTCAAGTCGGCGAGTAATGTGAGGGTGGGGAAGTATCTCGAGCTGGAACTGAATGAGAAGGATAAGGCTAAGGCTGAGGTTGCGGTCAAATCCATGTGCGAGAAGCTGCTGGCAAATACAATTATCGAAGAATATCGGTTTGAACTCAGCTCATAGCCATAAGCCATACGCGATAAGCCATTAGCTCCCTATGAATATTGGAGTGATTGTTTTTCCGGGAAGCAACTGCGATCACGACTGCGTGCATGTCCTCCGAGATGTCCTCGGCCAAACCGTCCATGAAATCTGGCACAAGGACACCGCGCTCGACGGCCTGGATGCTGTCATTCTGCCAGGCGGCTTTTCCTACGGCGACTATCTGCGGACCGGGGCCATCGCCAGATTCTCGCCGGTCATGGGGGCGGTGAAGCATTTTGCCGACCATGGCGGGATAGTGCTGGGCATCTGCAACGGCTTTCAGATCTTGCTGGAAGCAGGGCTCCTGCCCGGCGCGATGATTCGCAATCAGACGCTCACTTTCATTTGTAAGGATGTCTATGTGCGGGTGGAGAACGCCGCCACACCGTTCACAGGCCGCTGCGAGTCTGGCCAGGTGTTGAAGTTGCCGATCGCCCATGCGGACGGAAACTACTATACCGATCCGGTCACGCTCGCGGCGCTCCAAGCC
>JBOHOM010000124.1:0-7511 GCA_050731075.1 Nitrospiraceae bacterium | reverse complement strand
CCGTGCCCGATCGCTTCATGCAACAGGATCCCCGGCCAGCCGCCCGCCAGCACCACCGGCATCACCCCGGCCGGGGCTTCGACCGCGCTGAGGTTCAGGATCGCCTGCCTCGCCGCTTCCCTGGCGTAGCGGAGGAACCGGTCCTGCTCCTGGTAAAACGCAAACCCGGTCCGCCCGCCGCCGCCGTATGTGCCGATCTGCCGATTCCCTCCCTCTTCAGCGATGCAGGTCACCTGTAGCCGGGACAGCGGCTGCACGTCGCCGACCAGCAGGCCGTCGGACGTCGCCACCACCACCACCTTGTGCTCGGTATTGAACGACGCCAGGACGTTCTTGATCCGGGGATCGTAGCGCCGCGCCTCGGCATCAATCCGATCGAGCAACTCGACGCGGTCGCGCGTGGCAATCTCGGTCACCGCGGTCTCGGCGGGATAGAGGTCCCGGGTCGGCCGGACCCGACGTGGAGCGGGGACCGACGTGTCGCCCTGCGGCGAGTTCGCGATATACCGGGCCGTGTCGGCCGCGATCTCGAGATCGCGCCGCGTGAGCTCATCGGAATACGCGAAGCCGGTTTTCTCTCCGGCCGTGGCCCGTACGCCGACGCCCTGTGAGACGCTCTTGCCCGCGCGCTTGACGATGCCTTCCTCCATCGAGACCGATTCGGAGACGGAGGACTCGAAATAGAGGTCGGCATAGTCCACGTCGCGGACTTTCACCTTCCCGAGGGTCCGCCGAATCTCCAACTCGCTCAGGCCGAATCGGGCGAGGTCCGTTGTCTGGTCTGTTGACATCTGTGAGGTGTCTCCTGGAGTGTGACGTGCAGTATAGCCGATCCATTTCATCCGGGCAACGGCGCGCTGCAAGACATCCCGGCGAGCCCGGTACCATGGAATTGGGCCCCGTGACGGGGAGATATCGTTTGACTTTTTACACCTTGCTGATTAGACTAGTGCCGTTCCAACTATTTGCGGCTACTTTCTCCCCCCTCGCCGGTTCCACTCCCCCTCAAGGGGGAGAAAGGTTTGGATGAGGGGATATCTCGGACCTTCGGCTCATCAAGTTGGAACGGCACTAGCCTCGCCTACCCGCCCTTGAGCAGAAAGGATCGCCCAGCACACTCATGGCAAAGGGCACCGCGACCACTTTCGAACACCTCACAGAAGCAGAATTGACCGCGCTGTTGGATCCCGATTTGATGCCCCGGCACATCGCCGTCATCATGGACGGGAACGGCCGTTGGGCGGAGTTGCGCGGCCTGCCCCGCATGGCCGGCCATACCGAGGGGATCAAGTCGGTCCGCGAGATCATCACCCTCTGCCGGGACCTCGGCATCGCCGCCCTCACCATTTACGCCTTCTCCCAGGAAAACTGGAAACGGCCGATCCCCGAGATCAATGCCCTCATGCTCCTGCTGGAGCACTATCTCCAGAGCGAAATGGATGCCCTGATCGAAAAGGGGGCTCGGTTCCGGGCCATCGGACGCGTCAACTCGCTTCCGCCATCGGCGTTGAACTGGGTGCGGAAGGTGGAGCGGGAGACCGCACACCTGGACAAATTGATGTTGACCGTCGCGCTCAGCTACGGCGGGCGATCCGAAATCGTGGACGCGGTGCGCCGCCTGGCGCAGGACAGCAAGGACGGGAGTGTGCAGCCGGATCAGATCGACGAGCCCCTCCTGGAGAGTTACCTGTCGACGCAGGGCCTTCCGGACCCCGATCTCCTGATCCGCACCAGCGGGGAGGCCCGGATCAGCAACTTTCTGCTCTGGCAACTGGCCTATACCGAGATGTATTTCACTCCTACCCTCTGGCCTGACTTTCGTCGACGCGAGGCCCTGATCGCCCTGCTGGAGTATCAACAGCGGGAGCGTCGATTCGGGCAGGTTCCGGGCGCCGTGTTTCCCCCGAACGGGCTGTGAGACAGCACGCTCTTGAGAGTGGGAGATACGACATCCCGACGACGCGAGGCCTGCCGGTGACGGGAAAACGCGTGGACTCTCAGCGGGTCTACGCGGCCCTGATTTTTCTCCCGCTGTTTTATTTCCTGGTCCGGTACCTGCCGCCGATGGCGCTCTTTGCCCTCGTGGTCGCGGCGGCGTTGCTGGCATTGGCGGAGTTCTACCGCTTCCACTTTCGCGACGCCTCCGCTTCGATCGCGATGGGGCTCGGGCTGGGGTTGTCTGGGCTCCTGCTGGCGAGCCTGCAATGGCCGGGGCTGGTGCCGGAACGCGCGGTCTTTCTCGTCGTCCTGGTCGCCCTGCTGACGTACCGCTTGTTCTCTTCGCGAGGACTCAAACAGAGTCTCGTGGATTCCGCGGTCCTGGTATTCGGCGTGCTGTATGTCGGGCTCACCCTGGGACACCTGCTGCTCACCAGAGCGTTGGACGGCGGCGAATACCTGATTTTGTTCCTGTTTCTGGTGACCTGGGCGGGCGACTCGGGAGCCTACTATGCCGGCGTGAGTCTGGGGAGCCGGCAGTTGGCCCCGGTGATCAGCCCGAACAAGACGGTCGAGGGCTTGATCGGGGGCTTCGCTCTCGCCGTGGTGGCGGCCTGGGCGGGTCATCTGTGGTTTCTCCCGTCCTTCAGCGTGGCTGATTGTGTGGCGACAGGGGTGTTGCTGACCGCTGCCGGGGTGTTGGGAGACCTCGCTGAATCCGCGATGAAGCGAAGCGCGGGCGTGAAGGACTCCGGGATGCTGATTCCGGGACACGGCGGCATGCTCGACCGGCTGGACAGCCTGCTGTTCACCGCCCCCGTGTTCTATTATTACGTGACGCTGGTCAAAGGCTAGAGGCAAGAGGCTATGGGCCGGAAAATCTGCCCTCTCGCCGATAGCCCATAGCCTCTAGCCCCTTGCCTGTAAGAGGAATGTCGCCGTGAAGAAAATCGTGATTCTGGGATCAACCGGCTCGATCGGGACCAACACGCTGGACATCGTGGCCAAGTTTCCCGAACAGTTTCGGGTGATCGGCCTGACGGCGGGAACCAACGATGACAAGCTGGAGGAGCAGGTCCGCGTCTTCAAGCCCGCCTCCGTCGCGCTCGCGGACGAAGCCGCTGCCGCGAGGCTCCAAGAGAGATGCGGCGCCGCTTCCGTGAACATCCTGTCCGGTCCGGCGGGCGTCGCGCGCGTGGCGCAACTGCCTGAGGCCGATCTGGTCATTTCGGCCATCGTCGGCGGGGCCGGCTTGGTTCCGACCCTTTCGGCCATCCGAGCCGGCAAGCCCGTCGCCCTGGCCAACAAAGAGCCCATGGTGATGGCCGGAAAGCTCATGCAGGAGGAGGCGCGCAGACACGGGGTCAGGATTTTCCCGGTGGACAGCGAACACAGCGCGATCTTCCAGGCCATGGAAGGGCACCGCCGGCAGGATATCCGGCGCCTGATCCTCACCGCCTCCGGAGGACCGCTGTGGGACCTCTCCCGCCAGCAGATGCAACACGTGAAGCCCGAGCAGGCGCTGCGTCATCCCAATTGGAAGATGGGCGCGAAGATCACGATCGATTCCGCCACGCTCATGAACAAAGGGCTCGAGGTGGTCGAAGCCCGGTGGCTGTTCGACATTCCCCCCGCCCAGATCGAAGTCCTGGTTCACCGCGAAAGCATCATCCATTCTTTGGTAGAATACTGCGACGGGTCGGTGATCGCTCAGCTCGGGCTCCCCGACATGCGGACGCCGATTTCCTACGCCATGAATTATCCGGAACGCATGCCCCTGGAGGTGCCGCCGCTCGATCTGGCCGGCATCGGGAAGCTGACCTTCTTCCGGCCGGACCACGAGCGATTCCCCTGTCTCGGGCTGGGATACGAGGCGCTCCGGATCGGCGGGACGATGCCGGCGACCCTGAATGCGGCCAATGAGGTGGCGGTGGCTGCCTACTTGCAGGAAGGCATCGGCTTCCTGGACATCGCCGACGTGATCCGGACCACCATGGACGCGCATGCGCCTCGCGACGTGACCACGCTGGAAGACGCCCTGGAGGCCGACCGCTGGGCCCGGGAAAAGGCGGGCGCGATCGTGCGCACGCTGGCGCGATAACGGCCCGGGCGATTTTGAATTGTGAATTGTGAATGTTGAATTGAGCATTCAATTGAAAATTTAACATTTAACATTGAACATTATGATGTCTGCAATCACATGGTCGCCGGACGCGATCTGGGTCGTGAGCCAGAAGGTGTTCTGGTTTGTCATCGTCCTGGGGGTTCTGATCTCCTTTCATGAGCTGGGCCACTTCCTTGCGGCCCGCTGGATCGGGGTCAAGGTGTTGAAGTTCTCGCTGGGGTTCGGACCGAAGCTCGCCGGCCGCCGGGTGGGCGAGACCGAATACCTGGTCTCGGCCGTCCCGCTCGGCGGGTACGTCAAGCTGTTCGGTGAGGAGGAGGACGAGGTCCGCACGGCCGAAGACAAGCGGCGGTCCTTCACCCATCAACGCGTGCCGGGCAAGGTCTTCATCGTGGCCGCCGGTCCGGGTTTCAACTTCCTGTTGGCCTACCTTATTTTTACGGGATGGCTCGCGACCGGCGCGCCGCTGTTTGTGCCGACATTCAAAGACCTCACCCCGGACGTGGAGGCGCTACGGCCCGGCTCGCCGGCCGAATCGGCCGGCATTCAGGTGGGCGACCGGATCATCCGGGTCAATGAGAAGGATATCTCCACTCGGAGCGAGCTCTTCGACGCGGTCGCAAAAAGCAACGGCCGGCCAGTGACCTTGGACGTGCGGCGGGGCGAGCAGATCAAAACGCTCGTGGTCACCCCGGTCCAGACGACCCTCCAGGACGGCGGGAAAGACGTGGCGGCGTACCACATCGGCATCGAAGAAACCGCGCCGGTGATCACCGCCGTGATGAGCGGCTCTCCCGCCATGACGGCCGGCTTTCAGGACGGCGACCGGGTCGTCAGCATCGAGGGACAGGCGATCGCGACCTGGTCTCAGATGACCGGGTTCGTGAAGGAGAGTCCCAACCGCCCGCTCCGGTTCGAGGTGAAGCGGGACGGGCGCCTCCTGACCCTGACCGTCACCCCGGCTGCGGAGAAGATCGTCGTGGACGGCAAACCCGTTGAAGTGGGCAAGATCGGGATCTCCGGGCCGGGGCGGTCGATCATCCGGTCATCCAATCCCCTCCTGGCCGGGTTCCACGGTCTGCAGGCCACCTGGGGATGGACGGAGCTGACGGCGGTCGGAATCTACAAGATGCTGACGGGCGAGATCTCCAGCAAGAATATCGGCGGACCGCTGACGATCGCCAGCATTTCAGGAGAGGCCGCAACCCAGGGCGCCTCCAGCCTGATCTTCCTCATCGCCATTCTCAGCATCAACCTCGGCGTGCTCAACCTGCTTCCGATCCCCATTCTGGACGGAGGGCACCTCCTGTTCTTCGCCATCGAAACGGTGTTGCGCAAGCCGCTGGGCGACCGCCAGCGAGAGATCGCGCAGCAGGTCGGCCTGCTCCTGCTCGTCGGCATCATGGTGTTCGCCTTCTGGAATGACATCGAACGGCTGATCTCCCACTAGCCCGTAGCGAACAGCCAATAGCAAATCGCTAATGGTCAGCGGCCGCCAGTTCGGTATTCTTCGCTTCACGCGGCTCGCGATTCGCCACTTGCTCTAAAAACCATGCGCACCTCCCAGTTGCTGATCCCCACGCTTCGAGAGGATCCCGGCGAAGCCGAGGTGGTCAGCCATCGCCTCATGCTGAGAGCCGGCCTGATCCGCAAGGTCGCGGCGGGAGTCTACGCCTATCTCCCGCTCGGGCTCCGCGTCATTCGAAAGGTCGAACGGATCATCAGAGAGGAGATGGACCGCGCCGGAGCCCAGGAACTGCTCATGCCGATCGCTTCTCCGGCCGAACTCTGGCGGGAAACCGGCCGGTGGGATTTTTACGGGAAGGAGTTGTTCCGGGTCAAAGATCGTCATGAGCGCGACTTCTGCCTCGGCCCGACGCATGAAGAAGTGATCACGGACCTGATTCGCCGGGACGTCCATTCCTATCGGCAGCTTCCGCTGAACTGTTATCAGATCCAGACCAAGTTCCGGGATGAAGTTCGCCCGCGCTTCGGCCTCATGCGGGGCCGCGAGTTCATCATGAAGGACGCCTATAGCTTCGACAGGGACGAGGAAGGCGCCCAGCTCAGCTACCAGAAAATGTATGAGGCCTATCAACGCATCTTCACCCGCTGCGGCCTTACCTTTCGAGCCGTGGAGGCGGATACCGGCCTGATCGGCGGGTCCTCCTCGCATGAGTTCATGGTGCTGGCGGAGACCGGCGAAGAGACGATCGTCTACGACGAAGCAGGCACCTATGCCGCGAACGTCGAGCGGGCCGAAGCGGTCCCTCCGGCGGAGGCTTCGACGGAGACGACTCGGCCGCTTCGGAAGGTGCCGACGCCCGGGGCCCGCACCGTCGAGGAGGTGACGGCGTGCCTGAAGACCACCCCGCCGCGCCTCGTCAAGACGCTCCTGTACAAGACGCCTTCGGAGACGGTCGCGGTGTTGGTTCGCGGAGACCATGAGGTCAACGAGACCAAGGTCAAGAAGCTCCTGGGCCTGACTGATCTCACCCTGGCCGATGCAGAGACGGTGGCCGCCCTCACCGGCGCGCCGATCGGGTTCGCCGGTCCGATCGGTCTCCGCCACACGCGGATTCTCGCGGACCATGCCGTGAAGGGCTTGCGCAACGTCGTGGTGGGCGGGAACCAGGCCGACACCCACTACGTCGATGCGAACCTGGACCGTGACTTTACCGTTTCACAGTTTGCCGACCTCCGGAACGCCCGGGCGGGCGACCCCTCCCCGCGCGGCGGCGGGCTCCTGCGGGCAGCGCGCGGCATCGAAGTGGGCCATGTGTTCATGCTCGGCACCAAGTACAGCCAGGCGATGGGCGCCAGGTTTCTGGACCCCCAGGGCCAGGACCGCCTGGCCATCATGGGTTGCTATGGGATCGGGGTCGGGCGCACCGCCGCCGCCGCCATCGAGCAGCATCATGATGCCAAAGGAATCATCTGGCCGGCCCCGATCGCCCCGTTCCATCTCCACCTGCTGTCGCTCACCCAATCGGCGGAGGTGTCCAAGACAGCCCGCGCGCTGTACAATTCGCTCATTGAGACAGGATTGGAAGTGCTGTGGGACGATCGCGATGAACGGGCCGGCGTCAAATTCAACGATGCGGACCTGATCGGCGCGCCGTATCAGGTCCTGATCGGCGACAAGGGGCTGGCCCAGGGCACCGTGGAGTTGAAGGAGCGGAAAACCGGCGAGGTCAAGCGGTTCCCCCTCGGGGAGCTGCCTCAGCACGCCAAGGCGCTGCTGCACCAGGAGATTCGAGCGACCTGAGCCATGGGGCTGTGCGGCCGGGCTATGGCGGGCTCCCGTCTTTTCTATTTCCGCTTGCCTTCGATAAAATTTCGGCTTACGCTTACAGGCTGCTGACGAGGACCGGGGGCATTTTTCTGCGGCGGCGGCAGCATGACCGCCGGCCGGAGAGGTCCACGGATCGTCCCGCTGGGAGCCGGA